>NZ_JBWCAM010000018.1:114190-159079 GCF_056175065.1 Pseudomonas sp. JC1203 | reverse complement strand
AGCAATCGTTGGTTACATCTTTGATTTCTCGCGGAGTAACTTATGATGCTGATAATCTTTTTGACTATCAGTCTGAGTCACAAGCACCCACACGAATTGCTTGATTCAATTGTTAAAGAGCGGTTGGTTGATTCTTTCGTCTCAACCGAGGCGCGCATTCTACGCTTTCCTCAGAGTCTGTCAAGCGTTTATTTTGAAGTTTTTCAGAGAATCTCTAACAACTTCAACCACTTGACTCGCTTCGATCTCTCGTTAGCGGGAGGCGAATTATAAGGAGATCTGTAGTGGCGTCAAGCGTTGATTTCACATAAATGCCATATAGATCAAAAGCATCCCTGCAGGCGACCGGATCAAGGCCACCAGGTGCATGCCGGGGATCTTCAAGCCTCACCACATCGAGCGCCGCCCGCGCGGCGCGACCCGGCCTCCGGCCGGTGCTACATGCCAGTTGCACCCACATAGATGTGCAGTGAACACACCAGGCGATCCCGGTGCCAGCGATCGGCCTGAATTGCGCAATATATTGCCCAAACCCCATTTCCCCCCCATCATGCTCACACCTGATCCCTTCTTCTATATAGACGGACCCCCTGCGCGATGAACAACAAGACCCGCAGCCTGGCTTCCTCGCTGTTTCCCATCGGCCTGCTGCTGATTGCCATGGCTTCCATCCAGTCCGGCGCTTCGCTGGCCAAGAGCATGTTCCCGGTCATCGGCGCACAAGGCACCACAACCCTGCGGCTGATATTCGCCGCGGTGATCATGGTGCTGCTATTGCGCCCCTGGCGCGCCACGCTCACGGCGCGCTCGCTGCTGACCGTGGTTATCTATGGCATCTCCCTGGGCGGCATGAACTTCCTCTTTTATATGGCGTTGCGCAGCGTGCCGCTGGGCATCGCCGTGGCGCTGGAGTTCACCGGGCCGTTGGCAGTGGCGCTGTATGCGTCGCGCAAGCCGCTGGACTTTGTGTGGATTGCCCTGGCTGTAGTGGGCCTTGTCCTGCTGATCCCCATGGGCGATGCCAAGGCCGGTATCGACCTGACTGGCGCGGCGTACGCCTTGGGCGCCGGTGCCTGCTGGGCGCTGTATATCCTGTTCGGGCAGAAGGCCGGCAATGACAACGGCATTCAGACCGCCGCGCTGGGTGTGGTGATCGCCGCGCTGTTCATTGCCCCCATCGGCATCGTGCATGCCGGCACCGCCCTGCTCTCCCCCGCCCTGCTGCCAGTAGCACTGGGGGTGGCGGTGCTGTCGACCGCCCTGCCCTACAGCCTGGAGATGGTGGCGCTTACCCGCCTGCCCGCGCGCACCTTTGGCACGCTGATGAGCATCGAACCGGCGTTCGGCGCCCTGTCCGGCCTGCTGTTCCTGCACGAGGTGCTGTCGCTGGCCCAATGGCTGGCGATTGCCGCGATCATTACCGCCTCTGTCGGCGCTACGTTGACACTGCAACGCGAACCACACCCGACCCCGGTGGCGGATTGAATTGAAAATCGATACAGAAAAGTCGACATTGGCAATTGCGGCAAAGGGCCAGCCCCTTTAGGCTGTAACCCTTCGTCAAACTTGAAGTTTTTCGACCGTGACAAGGATGTCCCAAGCGGATCAGGTGATAAGCCGATACTCAGACCTGGGCACAAGATCCGGGCATGCCACTAAGGACATCAATGAAACATTTGCTGATCATGGCAGCGATCCTGGCAATCGCCGGTTGCGCTGCCACTTCGCACACCACCGTCAAGCACGGCAGGAAGGGGTTGCACATCAACTGCTCGGGGCTGTCCTCGTCATGGGACAAATGCACCCAGGCCGCCACCGACGCCTGCGGCACCAAGGGTTATAAAGTGCTGGCCAAATCCGGCGACGCCGTTGAAGACCCGGGCGACTACCCGTTCGGCCTCAACCCTGCCGGCTACACCAGCCGCAGCATGATCGTGCTCTGCAAGTAGCCCTGCAAAATAGCGGATTCACCCTTCAGAAAGGGCCGGCCACTGGTTGCCGGCCCGCCAGTACCCGCCTAGGCTAGTTCCCTCGACACTCGAAGGAACAGCCCCATGGTTTCTGCTCCCGATAACAACAAGGTCGTGCTGGTGATCGGCGCCGGCGACGCGACCGGTGGCGCCATTGCCCGTCGGTTTGCCCGTGAGGGCTACATCGCCTGCGTGGTACGCCGCAGCGCTGAAAAACTGCAACCCCTGGTAGACACCATCCTTGCAGAAGGTGGCCAAGCCATCGGTTTTGCCTGTGATGCGCGCAAGGAAGAAGAGGTCATTGACCTTGTGGCCCGCATTGAACGCGACGTTGGCGTGATAGACGCCTACGTGTTCAACATCGGCGCCAACGTGCCCTGCAGCATCCTCGATGAAACCGCGCGCAAATACTTCAAGATCTGGGAGATGGCCTGTTTCTCGGCGTTTCTCACTGCACGCGAAGTGGCCAAGCGCATGGTCACCCGCAAACGCGGCACCCTGCTGTTCACCGGCGCCACCGCCGGCACCCGTGGGGCGGCCGGGTTCGCCGCCTTCGCCGGGGCCAAGCATGCGCTGCGCGCCCTGGCCCAAAGCATGGCCCGTGAGCTGGGCCCGATGAACCTGCACGTGGCCCATGTGATTGTCGACGGCGCCATCGACACCGAATTCATCCGCACCCAGTTCCCGGAAAAGTATGCCGAGAAAGACCAGGACGGTATCCTCAACCCCGACCACATCGCCGACAACTACTGGTTCCTGCACACCCAACCACGGGATGCCTGGACCTTCGAACTGGACCTGCGCCCCTGGGGCGAACGCTGGTAACCCACCCACGACTTACCGGGAGCCACCTCCATGAGCAAGACCGTTGAGTTCTATTTCGACCTGGGCAGCCCCGCCAGTTACCTGGCATGGACGCAACTGCCAACCTTGTGCGCCGACACCGGCGGCCAGCTTGTGTACCGGCCCATGCTGCTGGGCGGTGTATTCAAGGCCACCGGCAATGCCTCGCCCGCCAGCATTCCGGCCAAGGGCCGCTACATGAACCGCGACCTGCAGCGCTATGCCGAGCGCTACCAGGTGCCACTGCGCTTCAGCGCCCATTTCCCCATCAATACCCTGCCGCTGATGCGCATGGTCACTGGCGTGCAGATGCGCCAGCCCGAGCGTTTCATCAGCCTGTTGGATTGCCTGTTCTCGGCGCTGTGGGTGCGCGGCCTGGACCTGGGGGATCCGGCGGTGGTGCAGGAAGTGCTGGAGGCCGATGGTTTCGACAGCCAGGCGTTGCAGGCGCTGGTGCTGGACGAGGCGGTGAAGGAGCAGCTCAAGGACACCACCGAGCAGGCGCTGCAGCGGGGGGTGTTTGGTGCGCCCAGCCTGTTCGTTGACGATGAGTTGTACTTTGGCCAGGACCGGCTGGAGTTTGTGCGCGAGGCGTTGCTGCGCACCTGATACCGGGGCGGCTGGGGACGCGGCCTTTGGCCGCTGCTACGGGTTCTGCGTAGCAGCTGCCGCAGGCTGCGTCAAACGGCTGCGGTACGGGTTTGCAACCACGCCAGCGCCGCGCCTTGCACCAATGGCGCCACGCGCTCCAGCACCTGGCGGTGGTAGGCGTTCAGCCAGTCACGCTCCTCGGCTGTCAGCTTCTCCACCAGCAGGCAACGGGTGTCGATCGGGCACAGGGTCAGTGTCTCGAATTTGAGGAAATCACCGAACTCGCTGCTGCCTGCCTCCTGGTTCATTGCCAGGTTCTCGATGCGCACGCCCCACTGCCCCGGGCGGTAGGTGCCCGGCTCGATGGAGGTGATCATGCCAGCCTGCATGGCCGTCTGCGGACCAGGCGCCGCCTGGTAGGCGATGACCTGCGGGCCTTCGTGCACATTCATGAAGTAGCCCACGCCGTGGCCGGTGCCGTGACCGTAGTCGACGTTGTCGGCCCAGATGGGTGCCCGGGCGATGGCGTCCAGCAACGGCGACAGGATGCCCTTGGGGAAGTGCGCGCGCGACAAGGCAATGACGCCCTTGAGCACCCGCGTGCAATCCGCCTTTTGCGCAGCGGTAGGCGTGCCGACCGGCACCATGCGGGTAATGTCGGTGGTGCCACCCAGGTATTGGCCGCCGGAGTCGATCAGCAGCAGGCCGTCACCCTGGATGACGGCGTGGGATTCGTCCGTGGCGCGGTAGTGCGGCATGGCACCGTTGGCGTTGAACGCGGCAATGGTGGCGAAGCTCAGCGAAACATAGTTCGGGCGGCGGGCACGGGCGGCGGTGAGGTGGGTATCGACATCCACTTCAGTGACCGAGCCCTGGGCCAGCGCCGGTTCCAGCCAGGCGAAAAACTCGCACAGGGCGGCGCCGTCCTGCTCCATGGCCTGGCGAATGTGCACCGCATCGGCTTCGGTCTTGCGCGACTTGGCGAAGGTGCTTGGCGCAATGCCTTCCACCAGCACCACGTCGGCGCCCAGGTTGTCGAGCAGGCCGCATGTCACCTTCAGCGGGTCGACCAGCAGGCGCGCGCCCGCCGGCACTTCGGCCAGGGCGCCGTCGACCGCGTGGTAGTCACGCAAGGTCACGCCGTCGGCGGCCAGGGTGCGCGCCAGCTCGGCGTCGACCTTGCCCGCACCGACAAACAGCAGCGCCTGGTCCTGACTGATCAGGGCGAAGGACAGGAACACCGGGTTGTAGGAAACGTCACTACCGCGCAGGTTGAACAGCCAGGCGATATCGTCGACGGTGGCGATGAAATGCCAGTCGGCGCCGCGCTCCTTCAAGGCGGCACGCACGCCAGCCAGTTTATCCGTGCGCGCCACCGTGGCGTAGGGCGGCAGGTGCGCGTACACCGGGGCATCCGGCAGCGCTTCGCGGTCGTGCCAGATCTCACCCAGCAGGTCGCTGTCGATGCGCAGGGTAGCGCCGCGGCTGCGCAGCTTTTCATCCAGGGTGCGGCGCGAGGCCAGGGCCAGCACCGCACCGTCCACGGCCACGGTGCCGTTGTCGGGGGTGTTGTCGGCCAGCCACTCCAGTGGCCCCGGCTTGCCCGGCCCCAGCTTCACCAGCTCGATGCCGCTGCCGGCCAGTTCCTTCTCGGCCTGCTCCCAGTAACGGCTGTCGGCCCACAGGCCGGCAAATTGCTGGCTAACCACCAGGGTGCCGACCGAACCGTGGAAACCGGACAGCCATTGGCGCCCCTGCCAATAGCCGGGCAGGTACTCGGACAGGTGCGGGTCGGCGGACGGCACCAGCAGTGCATCGACGCCTTCGCGGGCCATCACGGCGCGGATTTGCGCCAGGCGGGCTGGCACCTGGTTATGGGTTGAAGACTGCGTGCTCATGCTCACTCCTGCGGCCACGGTGTTCATCATTATAAGAAGCCGATAATGAAGCAGCGCCGGCTGGGGGGCAACCGTGGCGCTGCTTGCCACATGTGTCCGGTTGTTCGCCGAACAACAGTGGTTCCACATAACCCGGCAATTTCAACAGCCGCCTTGCCGGTGCCAGCCGCCATCCCCGCGAAAACCCGCCCCAAACGAATTGGCATAAAAAATGCCATTCACCTATCAAGCATGACTATACGAATAGAAAGCTGAAGCCCAATCATCTATTCAGCAGGACGACTTTTTATGCACTCAGTTTCACGGGGAGAATGGCAGGCACTGGCCCGGGCGGTTCGACTGGCCACGGTGGGCCTCAGTTCGGCGATGCTGTTCGCCAACACGGCGTGCGCCGACGACGCCACCGCCACGCCGCAACTCAAGACCGTCACCGTCGAGGTGCAAAAACAGACAGCGGTGGAAGCAGCCAAAAGCCAGTTGAGCGAAGTGCCCGGCGGCACCAGCGTGGTCGACAGCGAAGAAGTCGCCAAGGGCCGTACCGCAACCCTGCAGGACACCCTCGCCTACCAGCCTGGCGTGTTCGCGCAATCCACCGGCGGCACCGATGCAGCGAAAATCTCCATTCGCGGCTCGGGCGCCAACACCTCACCAGGCTATTTCCGCGAGGGCATCAAGTTTCTCTTCGACGGCCTGCCCATCACCGGCCCTGGCGGCACACCTTATGAGCTGCTGGGCGGCGCGGGGGTGAACTACACCGAGATTCTGCGCGGCGCCAACGCCTTCCAGTACGGGGCGCTGAGCCTGGGCGGGGCAATCAACTTCGTCAACCAGACCGGCTACACCGCCCCGGGCCTGCGCGTGCGCGCGGAAACCGGCAGCTACGGTTACAACAAGCAGAGCGCCAGCTACGGGGGTGTCGAAGGGCCTCTGGACTACTACATCAACGTCGACAACTACCGCAACGACGGCTACCGCGACTACAGCCTGGCCAAGAGCCAGGGCGTGGTAGCCAACTTCGGCTACCAGATCAACCCGAACCTGAAAACCGAGTTACTGCTGCGCTACCGCGACGAATTCCACGACGACCCCAGCCCCACCACCCTTTCCCAGGTATTGCACCACCCCTCCCAGGCCAGCGCGACGGCGGCCTCCAGCGGCGCCGGCAGCCGCCGCCCGGGCAGCCTGTGGGCCGGCAGCAAGACCACCTACACCTTCGACGACGACTCGACCCTGGCGGTGGGCTTCACCTATTACAAGTACAACCACAACAACAACCCGAACAGCCCGACCAACCCCAGCTACTGGCAGTGGACCGACCTGAGCGCGCTGATCGACTACGAGCGCAGCGACGAGCTGTTGGGGCACCAGACCCGTTCCAGCCTGTCGTTCACCACCACCGACCACATCAAGGGGCAGGTCGACTCCACATTCGCCAACAAGGCCAGCCGCAAGTTCGTCGACTACAACGGCTCGTTCGACCGTGTATTCGCGCTGGGCAACGACCTGGAATTGACCGATGGCCTGTGGCTGACCACCGGTTTGTCGGCCATCAACGTCAAGCGCGACGTCGAGGTGAAATCCTCGCTGGTGGCCAACACCAGCGAATACCCAGGCTCGGTCGACTACAACAACTGGAGCCTTGCCCCGCGCATCGGCCTGCGCTACGAACTGACCCCGCAACTGCAGGTGTTCGCCAACGTCAGCCGTTCCATCGACCCGCCGGCGGATTGGGAATACGCGGGTTCGGGCCCCACCCAGCCTTATGTGCGCCCACTGGTGGAGCAGAAAGCCAACACCGTGGAATTCGGCATCAAGGGCTCGTCCGGGCCCTTCGATGGCAGCTTGACCTTCTACCGCTCCTGGCTGCGTGATGAGCTGCTGAACGTGCAACTGATCGCCGCCACCTCCACCGCCGCTGCGGTCACCGGTGCCTTCAACGCCTCGCCCACTATCCACCAGGGCATCGAGGCGGGCCTCAACACCCAGCTGTGGCAAGGCGCCAACGGCGACAAGGTCAACTTCCGCCAGGTGTACACCTACAGCGACTTCCACTACCGCCACGACGCCACCTTCGGCGACAACCAGCTGCCGGGCATACCCAAGCACGTGTACCAGGGCGAGCTGCAATACCAGCAACCCAGCGGGTTCTATACCGGCGTCAACGTGCAATCGAGCTCGCGCACGGCGGTGGACTACGCCAATACCTTCTATGCGCCTTCCTACACGATTTACGGCGCCAACGTCGGCTACGAGGCCCCCAGCAAAAAGTGGAAGGTCTCGCTGGACCTGAAGAACCTGACCGACAAGAAGTACGTCACGGCGGTGCAGCCGGCGTACAACGTGCAGGGCCAGGACACCGCGGCGCTGTACCCCGGCGACGGGATTGGCGCGTACGTGGGGGTGGAATACCGCTACTGAGTTCAGGACGCGGCCTACGGCCGCTGCTACCGCTTCCCGTAGCAGCTGCCGAAGGCTGCGTCCTTCCACGCCTGCCTCGGTTGAACTATCTCCCCACCCCACCATTCAAACACAGCAAAGACCGCCCGCCCCACTCCACGGGAGCCGCCCATGCCCAGCACGTCACGCAAAACCGGGGTTGTCCTGTTGCCTGGCGCCACGCCGACACCCGACCACGAACGCGCCGTGCACCAGAGCCTGGCGATCCGCATCGCCACGCTGCTGGGCACGCGTTTCCTCGCTGAGGACGAACGCCAGGGGGTGCCGGACCACGAGTTGTATTACCTGCCCGCCGACACGCTGATCGACCCGCAGGCCTGGCGTGAGCGCTGTGGCATCAGCGGCGTGGAGGATTTCTTCGGCGGCCTGGTCAGCCAGCCGTTCATGGTTACCAAGGCCATTTCCCACCCGCGGGTGGCGGACGGTGCCGCGCCGCAAGGCTGGACCGACGCCTTTGCCAAACACGCAGGCGACGCCTTGCTGGACGGGCGTACGGTGTTCAGCCTGGACGATGCACGCAAGGCCGCAGCGCACCTGTTGCAGGAAGCGCCACTGCGCCTGAAGCCCGTGCGCGCCACCGCTGGCCGCGGGCAGACCATCATCCGCGACAGCCAGGAACTGGACTCCGTGCTGAACCACATGAACGACGAAGAGATTCGCCTGTGGGGCCTAGTGCTTGAGCAGAACCTTACCGAGGTGCGCACCTACAGCGTTGGCCAGGTGCAGGTAGCCGGCATTACCGCCTCTTACCACGGCACCCAGCAGCTCACCCAGGACCACCGCGGCGAATTGGTCTACGGCGGTTCGGAACTGGTGGTAGTGCGGGGCGACTACCCGCAGTTGCTGGCCCTGGCCCTGGACGACGACACGCGCCTGGCCGTCAGTCAGGCGATGCGCTATGAACAGGCGGCGCGCAACACCTTCCCCGGCTTCGTCGCCTCGCGCCGCAACTACGACGTGGCGCGCGGGCTGGACCATCGCGGCCAGCCGCGCAGCGGCGTGCTGGAGCAATCCTGGCGGGTGGGCGGTGCCAGCAGCGCCGAAATCCTCGCACTGCAGGCCTTCGCCGCCGACCCGGCACTGGCCTGCGTGCTGGCCTCCACCCACGAAGTTTTCGACAACAGCCCTATCCCGGCCGACGCCACCCTGTTCTACCAGGGCGACGACACCGAACTCGGCCGCTTGAGCAAATATGCAAGGATTCGCGACTATGAGCGTCCATAGCGAGAAGGTCGACATCAAGGTAGAAGGCGAGACCATCGCCGGCACGCTGCTGAGCCCCAGCAGCAAGGTCCCCGGCATTCTGTTCGTGCACGGTTGGGGCGGCAGCCAGCAGCGCGACCTGGCGCGGGCGAAGAACATCACGGGCCTTGGCTGCGTGTGCCTGACCTTCGATTTGCGCGGCCACGAGAAAACCGCCAGCCAGCGCGAAAGCGTGACCCGCGAGCAAAACCTCGAAGACCTGTTGGCGGCCTACGACCTGCTGGTCAGCCACCCGGCCGTGGACAGCAGCGCCATCGCCGTGATCGGCAGCAGCTACGGCGGCTACCTGGCCGCCATTCTCAGCAGGATGCGCCGGGTACGCTGGCTGGCACTGCGGGTGCCGGCTTTGTACTGGGACAACGAATGGAACGTGCCCAAGTACGCCCTGGACCGCAGCGGCCTGCAAATCTACCGGCGGGAAAACCTGGGGCCCGCAGACAATCGCGCCCTGGCGGCGTGCGCAGAATTCGAAGGGGACGTGTTGCTGGTGGAATCCGAGCAGGACGACTATGTGCCGCACACTACCCTGATGAGTTACCGCTCGGCGTTCGTGGGCGCGCATTCGCTGACCCATCGCATCGTCGACGGCGCCGATCATGCGCTGTCCACCGATGCCAACCAGAAAGCCTATAGCGCCATCCTGACCCAGTGGGTCAGCGAGATGGTGATTGGCGCGCGGCTGGAAAAGTATCCGCACCACTCACCGCATTACTCCTGATCAGCCTTCGCTCAGGCCTTTGCTGGAGGCGGCATGCTGGCCGATCACTTCGCGGGTCTGGGCACGTTCGATACGGGCGCGTTCACGCTGGTATTCGTCGTAGGACAGGCCGCGGCGGCTGAGGGTTTCAAGGGCCAGCTCGTGCTGTTCCTCGACGCTGTAGCCGCGGGTTTCGGGGTGGTTGTCGGCGCAACCGGCAAGGGCGGCGGTAAGGATCACAAGGCTGAACGCGAGGGCGGTTTTCATGAGGGGCCTCCTGCACCCTGGGGTGCTTCATGTGGCTGATTCGATGTAGAAAGGTTACTGCCCGGCCCCCCTGCAGGAACAATCACTGCTCTCAATAGTGGCTATTGGAATTTTTGCCCTGATGGTTTGGGGGCGGGCCTTATATTCCCAGGCGATCTATTTGGATTACTTCTTGGTCTTTTACGGCATAAGCCTGCTTCCTCTATAACAGTGGCTGCCGCACCCGCCGCTGTTGCGCCAGCCACTGTTGCCCCAGCAACAGCCATTCCACAGCACGTCGCACCAGCGACATCGGCGGGGGCCGGCCATATCGCGCCAGCCCAGGCGGGGCGCGGCTTCCAGGGATTGGTACGGTGCTTGCTCCGGAGCCTTAACTGTCCATTGAGCCACTGTTGAGGAATACACATGTCACGCCCATTGAACGTTGTTGCCGTCTCCGGGGGCACCTGGCGCCCGTCACGCACCTTGGTGCTGACCCAGGCCATCGTCGCCCAGCTGGGTGAGCTGCTGCCCATCACTGCCCAGGTCATCGAACTCACCGACATCGCCCGCCCCCTGGGCGCGGCCCTGTCGCGCCAGGAAGCCAGTGCGGAAGTAGAGGCGAGCCTTGCGGCCATCGAAAACGCCGACCTGCTGATCGTCGCCTCGCCGGTGTACCGCGGTTCCTACCCGGGCCTGCTCAAGCACCTGTTCGACCTGGTCGACCTCAACGCCCTGATCGACACCCCGGTGCTGCTCGCCGCCACCGGTGGCAGCGACCGCCACGCGCTGGTGCTCGACCACCAGCTGCGGCCGCTGTTCAGCTTCTTCCAGGCGCTGACGCTGCCCATTGGCGTGTACGCCACCGAGGCCGACTTCAGCAATTACCAGATCACCAGCGAACTGCTGCAGGCGCGTATTCGCCTGGCCGCCGAACGTGCCGCGCCGCTGTTCGGCGGTTTGTCCAAACACCTGCTGAAAATTGCCTGAGGTCTGACATGGATGTTTTCTGGTTCCTGCCCACCCACGGTGACGGCCACTACCTGGGCACCACCCAGGGCGCCCGCCCGGTTACCCTCAACTACCTCAAGCAAGTGGCCCAGGCCGCCGACGACCTGGGCTACCACGGCGTGCTGATTCCCACCGGCCGCTCGTGCGAAGACTCCTGGGTGATCGCCTCGGCGCTGGTGCCGCTCACCGAACGCCTGCGCTACCTGGTGGCGATCCGCCCGGGCATCATCTCGCCCACCGTCTCGGCGCGCATGGCCGCCACCCTCGACCGCCTGTCCAACGGCCGCCTGCTGATCAACGTGGTCACCGGCGGCGACCCCGACGAAAACCGTGGCGACGGCAGCTTCCTGACCCACGCCGAACGCTACGAAGTGACCGACGAATTCCTGCAGATCTGGCGGCGTGTGCTGCAGGGCGAGGCCGTGGATTTCGAAGGCAAGCACCTGCACGTGCAGAACGCCAAGGCCCTTTACCCACCGGTGCAGAAGCCCTACCCACCGCTGTACTTCGGTGGCTCTTCGGAAGCCGCCCATGCCCTGGCCGCCGAGCAGGTGGATGTCTACCTGACCTGGGGCGAGCCCCCGGCCGCAGTGGCCACCAAGCTGGCCGATATTCGCGAACGCGCCGCCCGCCACGGCCGCCAAGTGCGCTTCGGCATCCGCCTGCACGTGATTGTGCGCCCCACCAGCGAAGAAGCCTGGGCGGCCGCCGACCGCCTGATCGAACACATCAGCGACGACACCATCGCTGCCGCCCAGCAATCCTTCGCCCGCTTCGACTCCGAAGGCCAGCGGCGCATGGCGGCGCTCCACGGTGGCAGCCGCGACGGCCTGGAAATCGCCCCCAACCTGTGGGCCGGCGTCGGCCTGGTGCGTGGCGGCGCCGGTACTGCGCTGGTAGGCAACCCGCAGGAAGTGGCCGCACGCATCAAGGAATACGCGGACCTGGGCATCGAGAGCTTCATTTTCTCCGGCTACCCGCACCTGGAAGAGGCCTACCGCTTCGCCGAGCTGGTGTTCCCGTTGCTGCCCGAGCCCTACGCCAGCCTGGCCGGGCGCGGCATCACCAACCTCACCGGGCCGTTCGGCGAGATGATCGCCAACGACGTGCTGCCCGCCGCCAAGGCCAAGCCATGAGCGACCTGAATACGCCGCTGGAGATTGCCCGCGCCCTGGCCGCCGACTTCGCCGAAACCGCCGTGGAGCGCGACCTGCGCGGCGGCACGCCAAAGGCCGAGCGCGACGCCCTGCGCCGCAGCGGCCTGCTGGCCATGAGCATTCCCCAGACGTTCGGTGGCCAGGGCGCCAGCTGGACCGACACCCTGGGGGTGGTGCGCGAACTGGCGCGGGTCGACAGCTCCATTGCCCACGTGTTCGGCTTTCATCACCTGATGCTGGCCACCGTGCGCCTGTTCGCCCGGCCCGAACAATGGCAACCCTGGTTCGAGCAGACCGCGCGCCAACAGTGGTTCTGGGGCAACGCCCTGAACCCGCTGGACACCCGCACCGTAGTGCGCCATTTCAATGGCTGGTGCGAGTTTTCCGGCAAGAAGAGCTTCTGCTCCGGCGCCAGCGACTCGCAGATGCTTATTGCCTCGGCGGTAGATGAAACGGCGGGCGGCAAGCTGCTGATCGCCGCCATTCCCAGCAGCCGCAGCGGCATCACCCTGCACGACGACTGGGACAACTTCGGCCAGCGCCAGACCGACAGCGGCAGCGCCAGCTTCGAGCGGGTGCGGGTGGAGCAGTCGGAACTGCTGCTGGACCCGGGCCCGTTAAGCACGCCATTCGCCTGCCTGCGGCCGCTGATCGCGCAGCTGACCCTCACCCACATGTTCCTCGGCCTCACCGAGGGCGCAGTGGAAGAGGCGCGCCACTACACCCTTCACGAGACCCGGCCGTGGTTCAAATCCGGCAGCCAGGAGGCGCGCCAGGACCCGTACGTGCTGGCCCACTACGGCGAGTTCTGGGTGGCCCTGGAGTCGGTGCGCCTGCTGGTGGAACGCGCCACCACCCTGCTGGACCAGGCCTGGGCCCGCGGCCCGGCGCTGACCGCAGACGAACGCGGGCACCTGGCCGTGGCCATCGCCACCGCCAAGGTCGCCGCCAGCCGCCACGGCCTGGAGATCTGCAGCCGCCTGTTCGAAGCCACCGGCGCCCGCGCCACCCACGCTTCGCTGCGCCTGGACCGCTACTGGCGCAACCTGCGCACCCAGAGCCTGCATGACCCCATTGACTACAAGCTTCACGAACTCGGCGACTGGGCCCTGAACCGGACGCTGCCGATTCCCACTTTTTATTCCTAGAGAAGCCCATGCAGCTATTGACCTTGCCGCCCTCGCCCGCCCTCGCGACCTCTATCCGCGCCACCGCCCAGGTGTTCGAAGACCCCAAGTCGCGGGCCCTGCTGGCGCACCTGCAACAGATCGCCCCCAGTGAGGCCAGCGTGCTGATCATTGGCGAGACCGGCACGGGCAAGGAGCTGGTGGCCCGCCACATCCACAACCTCAGCGGCCGTTGCAACCGGCCGTTCGTGGCGGTGAACTGCGGGGCGTTCTCCGAGTCGCTGGTGGAGGCCGAGCTGTTCGGCCATGAGAAAGGCGCCTTCACCGGCGCGCTGGCGGCCAAGGCCGGCTGGTTCGAGGAAGCCAACGGCGGCACGCTGTTCCTCGACGAGATCGGCGACCTGCCCATGGCCATCCAGGTGAAGCTGCTGCGGGTGCTGCAGGAACGTGAAGTGGTGCGCTTGGGCTCGCGCAAGTCCATCCCCATCGACGTGCGCGTGCTGGCCGCCACCAACGTGCAGCTGGAACGGGCGATCAACGCCGGGCACTTCCGCGAAGACCTGTACTACCGCCTGGACGTGGTGAGCATGGACCTGAGCCCGCTGCGCGAGCGCCCGGGTGACATCCTGCCGCTGACCCGGCACTTCATCAACGCCTACAGCCAGCGCCTGGGCTACGGCACCGTGACCCTGAGCCCGGAAGCCGAATTCAAGCTGCGCACCTACCAGTGGCCGGGCAACATCCGCGAGCTGGAGAACGTGATTCACCACACCCTGCTGATCTGCCGCAACGGCGTGATCCAGCCCGAGGATTTGCGCCTGTCGCACATGCGCATCGAGCGTCAGGACGACGGCCAGGCCAGTGATGATTCGGCCGAGGCGCTGCTGGAGCGGGCCTTCCAGAAGCTGTTCGCCGAACAGGCCGGGGCGCTGCACGAGAAGGTCGAGGACGCGCTGTTGCGCGCAGCCTACAAGTTCAGCCACTACAACCAGGTGCACACCGCCAACCTGCTGGGCCTGACCCGCAACGTCACGCGTACGCGGCTGATCAAGATCGGCGAGCTGGCGGTAAACAAGCGCCGGCCCGGCGAGACTATCCAGCAGGACCGGGTGCTTCAGCTTTCAATCTGACACCGCCCTCCGTCCGGCATCTGTGGGAGCTGGCTTGCCAGCGAGCTTTTAGGGGCAAACAGCTCGCTGGCAAGCCAGCTCCCACAGGATTCAGGCAGGCTCAGCCACACGCGCGCCTTCAAGCTCGCGCACCAGCGGCAGCACGTGCTTGCCGAAATACTCCACCTCTTCCTGGAAGTGCAGGAACCCCGCCAGCACCAGGTCCACGCCCACCGCCTTCAGCGCCACGATGCGCTCGGCGATCTGCCGGGGCGTGCCGATGAGGTTGGTCTTGAAGCCATCGTTGTACTGCACCAGGTCCTTGTAGGTGGACTTGGCCCAGTTGCCCTCGCCTTCGGGCGAGGCGCTGCCGGCCTGTTTGGCCGCCGCGCCAAAGGCACTCACGGCATCGAAGTCGGCCTTGTCGATAATCTCGGCCAGTACCGCACGGGCCTCGGCCTCGGTGTCGCGGGCGATGACGAAGGCGTTGACGCCCACCTTCACCGAATGGCCGTTGGCTGCGGCCTTGGCGCGAATGTCATCGACCTGGGCCTTGATGCCTTCCACCGTGTTGCCGTTGGTGAAATACCAGTCCGACACCCGCGCAGCCATGTCGCGCGCCGCCCGGCTGCTGCCGCCCTGGAAAATCTCCGGGTGCGGCTGTTGCAAGGGCTTGGGCTTGAGGGTGTAGTCGTTGAAGCGGTAGAAGTCGCCGCGGTAGGTGAAGCTGTCCTGGGTCCAGATGCCCTTCAGGGCAGTGATGAACTCCTCGGAGCGGCGGTAGCGCTCGTCGTGTTCCAGCCACGGCTCGCCGATGGCGGTGAACTCACCCTTGAACCAGCCGCTGACAATGTTCACCGCAATGCGCCCGCCAGTGAGCTGGTCGATGGTGGCCAGCTGCTTGGCCGCCAACGCCGGCTGCCAGGGGCCGGGCAGGATCGCCGCGATCACCTTAAGTTTCTGCGTGGCGGCCAGCAGCGCGTGGCTGAACGCCACAGACTCGTGCTGGTTGTCGGCGCCGTAGCCGGCGGTGAAGCGGATTTGCGTGAGGCCGTACTCGAAGCCGGCGGCCTCGGCCAGCTGCGCCAGCTTGCGGTTGTAGTCGATGTCCCAGCTGGTGCGCTGGGTGACCTTGCTCACCACCAGGCCGCCACTGACGTTGGGCACCCAGTAGGCAAATTTCACGGGTTCGGGATGGCTCATGTCGGTTCACTCTTCGGCAGGACGTTGAACTCAAGCAGAGCAGCAACCATGCCAGCCGCCTCGACCCCCGCGCCCACGCGCTCGCCGTTGATGCTGCTGGCACCGCCGGTGACCGGCTGCCAACGGATTGCTGATGCACTGTTGCCGGGCCAACACCCGGCGCCGCGCAACGCGCCTGAAAGGCCCCGCACACCGCGCCGCCGCGGTCGGCATGAAGCCTGCAACAACCCAAGCATCGAACCAGAGACCCCTGCCATGACCGACCATCACATCATCAACCCGCTGGCCACCGGCACCGACTACCACGCCCTGGCCGAACGCTTCCGGCCTGTTTTCGCGCGCATCGCCCAAGGCGCCGTGGCCCGCGAGCAGCAGCGCACCCTGCCCTTCGAACCGATCCGCTGGCTGAAGGAAGCCGGCTTCGGCGCCGTGCGCGTGCCGGTGGAATACGGCGGTGGCGGCGCATCGTTGCCACAGCTGTTCGAGCTGCTGATTGAACTGGCCGAGGCCGACGCCAACGTGCCGCAGGCACTGCGCGGGCACTTCGCGTTTGCCGAGGACCGCCTCAACGCCACGCCCTCGCCGGCCCGTGACCGCTGGTTCGCGCGCTTCGTGGCCGGCGACATCGTCGGCTGCGCCTGGACCGAGATCGGCGCGGTGAGCATCGGCGACGTCATCACCCAGGTCAGCCCGGACGGCGAGCAGTGGCGCCTCAACGGCGAGAAGTTCTACAGCACCGGCAGCCTGTTTTCCGATTGGATCGACGTGTTCGCGCGCCGCAGCGACACCGGCACCGACGTGATCGCCGCGGTGCGCACCGACCAGCCGGGTATTGTCCAGACCGACGACTGGGACGGCTTCGGCCAACGCACCACCGGCAGCGGCAGCTCGCGCTTCGTGGACGCAGTGGTGGAGGCCGAGCAGGTGTTCGATTTCGCCAGCCGCTTCAAGTACCAGACCGCGTTCTACCAGCTGGTGCTGCTGGCCACCCTGTCAGGCATCGGCCGCGCCGCCCTGCGCGACGTGGCCCAGGGCGTCAGCCAGCGCCGGCGCATCTACAGCCACGGCAACGCGCCGCAGGTGAGCCAGGATGCCCAGGTGCAGCAGGTGGTGGGTGAAATAGCCGCCTGGGTATACACCGCCGAAGCCGCCACCCTGCGCGCTACCCAACCGACGCAGCGCGCCTACCTGGCCCGGTTCGGCAATGATGCCGCCGCCGAGCACCAGGCCAACGTCGACGCCGAGCTGGAATCGGCGCGCGCCCAGGTCGCGGTCACCGAACTGATCCAGCGCGCCACCACTACGCTGTTCAACGCCCTCGGCGCCTCGGACGTGCGCACCGGCAAATCGCTGGACCGCCACTGGCGTAATGCCCGCACCGTGTCCTCGCACAACCCCACCATCTACAAGGCGCGCATCGTCGGTGACTGGGCGATCAATGGCACCGAACCGCCGTTCGTGTGGCAGATCGGCAACGGGCCTGCGGTTTCATAATCCATCCTTCGCGGCTGTTACATCCTGTGGGAGCTGGCTGGCCAGCGAGCTGTTGGGGCCATAAAAGCTCGCTGGCAAGCCAGCTCCCACAAGATAGTTGCTGTTACAGAGATGGTGTAACCAGCGTCCTGGCCAGGGCCTTGGCTTGCAGCGCCACGTCGGTGACCGCCGTGCTTTCCCACCACAGGCCACGCAACGGCGGGCCCATGGCGAACAGCCGGGCCGAAGCCTGGCCGTCGGCGGCGTGCACGGCGCCGTTGGCCTGGGCCGAAATGCCCAGCGCCAACGGCCCCGGGCGGATCAGGCCGCGCGCCAGCAGCTGTCGGGGAAGTGGCCGGTCCACGCGGCGCCAGTCGTACTCGATTCCCGTCGAGTTGATCAGCGCCACGCCGGTGTCGATACGCTCGGCGGCCTGGCCACGGTCACGCAGGCGGATGCCCACCTGCCCGTTCTCGGCCGGTGCCAACCCCAGTAGCTGCGCGGCGTCAATGCGCACCCTGCCCTCGTGCAACAAGCGCTGCAGCAGCGCATCGCTGGGCGGCGGCGAGCGGTGGTGATGGCTTTCCCACCACGGCCGCGCATGGCGCACGAACTGGCGCTTGTGCCAGTCGCTGGCACCGCTCCACAGCCGCCCAATGTGGGCGCGCACGGTGTCCAGCGGCGCCTGCCAGTCAATGCCGGCGGCCTGGGCTTCACGGCATTGCCGGCGCAGCGCACGCCACACCTGCAACGGCGTGGCGATGGCGTGGTCGGCGGCCAGGAAGTCTGGCCAGGCAGGCGGCTGCCGGCGCACCTGGGGCAGCAGCCCATGGCGCGAATAGATCTGGATCGGCCCACGGTGCCCGGCCTGCTCCAGTGACACCACGGCGTCGACCATGGTCAGCCCGGAGCCGATGATCAGCACCCGGCCGTCGGGGTCGAGGCCAGCCATGGCCTGCACGTCCCAAGGGTCCACCGCCGCCGCGTTGAGGCCGCTGGACTGGCGCTGGCGGGTGCGCGCCGCCGGGAACATGCCAGTGGCCAGCACCGCCTGGCTACCCTGCACCTGGCTGCCGTCGGCGAGGGTCAGGCGCACGCCGTCGGCCTGCACCTGCAGGTCGACGACTTCAGTGCGCACATGCTCCAGGGTCGAACCCTGCGCGGCGCCGATCGCCCGCGCTGCCGCCAGGTGCTGCTGGGCGTATACGCCAAACAACCCGCGCGGCGGGAACAGCTCGGCCACCGGCACGTGCTGGCGATCGGACTCGGGCCAGCCACCGGCAGCGATGTGCGCACCAAGCCACTGGGTCAGGTCATCGGGGTTGTCGGGGTCTACGCTCATGCGCGCAGCATTGCCGTTCAGGGTGTGGCCCAGCTCGGTGGCGCTGTAGGCTTCGCCGCGGCCCAGCTCGGGCCGCGGCTCGAACACCCGCAGCCGCCGCTGGCCGGGTTGGCGCAGCAGTTGCGCGGCCAGCAGGGTGCCGGACAGGCCGCCGCCGATGATCAGGATGTCTTGCATGGGGTGCTCACTGTTAGCAGTGGGGTTGCCGGGAACATCATAAACAGCTTCACGGTTTTCGATAGCCCGCCGCCGGGTGATTGCCAGGCAGCCGCGCGCCTGCGCCGAACAGTTTTTCGCGCAGGGTGCCGCGGCGGTACTCGGTCTTGTACACGCCGCGCTTCTGCAATTCGGGCACCAGGTGGTCGACCACGTCGCTGAAGGTTTCGTGGGTGACCGCGTAGGCCAGGTTGAAACCGTCGACGTCAGTGTCGGCCACCCACTCCTCAAGCAGGTCGGCGACGGTCTCGGGGCCGCCGACGAACAGCGGGCCGAAGCCGCCGATGCCCACCCAGTCCGCCAGCTCGTTGGGGGTCCAGATCGTGTCGGGGTCGGCCGTGCTGAAGGCTTCCACCGCCGACTGGATGGCATTGGTCTTCACATGGCGCAGGGCCTCGCCGGGCTGGAACTGGCTGAAGTCGATGCCGGTCCAGCCACTGATCAGCGCCATGGCGCCTTCGTAGCTGACCCAGGACTTGTACTCCTCGAACTTGGCGCGGGCCTTGGCATCGGTCTCGTCGACGATCACCGTCTGCAGGTTGAAGATCAGCACGCTGCGCGGGTCGCGCCCGGCCTCGGCGGCGCGGCGACGGATGTCGGCCACGGTCTTCTTCAACAGCACCTTGGACGGCGCGGCGACGAACACGCACTCGGCATGCTCGGCGGCGAACTGCTTGCCACGGCTGGAAGCGCCGGCCTGGTACAGCAGCGGCGTGCGCTGCGGCGAGGGTTCGCACAGGTGAATGCCGGGCACCTGGAAGTGCTTGCCGTGGTGGTTGATGGGGTGGATCTTGCTCGGGTCGCTGAAGATGCGCCGCTCGCGGTCGCGCAGCACGGCGCCGTCCTCCCAACTGCCCTCCCACAGTTTGTAGCAGACCTCCAGGTATTCCTCGGCGTAGTCGTAGCGCGCATCGTGCTCGGTCTGCGCGGCCTGGCCGATGTTCTTGGCGCCGCTTTCCAGGTACGAGGTGACGACGTTCCAACCGGCGCGCCCCTTGGTCAGGTGGTCCAGGGTCGACAGGCGCCGGGCGAACGGGTACGGGTGCTCGAACGACAGCGACGCGGTCAGGCCGAAGCCCAGGTGCTCGGTGACCATGGCCATGGGCGCAATCAGCTGCAGCGGGTCGTTGACCGGCACCTGCGTGGCCTGGCGAATGGCGGCGTCGCCGTTGCCCTGGTAGACGTCGTAGATACCCAGCACGTCGGCGATGAACAGGCCGTCGAACTTGCCGCGTTCGAGAATGCGCGCAAGGTCGGTCCAGTAGGCCAGGTCCTTGTACTCCCAGGAACGGTCACGCGGGTGTGCCCACAGGCCGGGCGACTGGTGGCCGACGCAGTTCATGTCAAAGGCGTTGAGGCGGATTTCACGCGACATGCAGTTCTCCAAACTGAACAAAGATTCATACACTTCATGCAGGGCTCATTGCACAGTGCGTGCCGCACCGCCATGCCCCGTGTTTGCGGGGGCGTGACCCTATGCCGGGGCGGCACGGGGTTACTGTTGGCCAGCAAACTGTTGCGCCGCTGTTGCCTTGGCAACAGTGCTGGCGCGGGCACGGGACGAAAATTTCACGGCCAGCGTTATACAGTTACTTTTTGTGGGTAGACTGCCCGGTCGCCTGAGCGTCAGTTTTATTCAACGGTAAACCGCAACGGCCCTGGCCGGGCCGCGCACCTGCCTGTGCGAGCGTATGGAGATGTGATGAGAGTTGATCTGGATGCCCCGGCTGGGGATCTGCACGCCCTGCCGAGGTTCGTGCGCGCCGCCTCGCAGGCGCGCCGCCTGTTCGGCCTGATGCTGGGGCTGGGGGCACTGCTGATGCTGGCCCTGGTGGCTGGCGTATTCGTCGAGCTGTTCACCCGTGACTCGCTGTGGGTGCCGCTGCTGTGCGGCATCAGCGCCAGCTGCCTGACGTTGCTGGGCACCAGCCAATGGGCCTGGCGCATTGCCCAGTGGCGCGCCGCCGCGCTAACCGGCGAGCCCCTGGACCCGACCGCCGTGGAATGGGTGCAGGACGAACCGCGCGGCGCCTACGACCGCCTGCTGGACCGCATTGGCGACAGCCTCAGCCTGTGGCTGCACCGCTTGGGCGTATCGGCGCTGTGGCTGATGGGCTGCTGCGTGGTGGCACTGCTGCTGGTGAATTACGGCTGGAACCTGAGCCTGGCGCCCCAGGCCATGGGCCAAACCGCCTATGCCATCGCCGGGCTGTTGCTGGTGGTCGCCTTCGCCCTGCTGGTACTGGAACGCCAGCTGAGCGCCGCCGACCCGCTGCAATGGCCCGAGGCTTCGGGCCTGGCGCTACAACTGCGCATAACCCTGGCGAGCCTGCTGCTGGCGGCGGTGTGCCTGTTCTTCGCCAACGGCGAGGCGCCGTGGCCGCTGCGCCTGGCGGTGCTGGCCGGCCTGCTGCCGGCCCTGGCCGCGCTGGAGCTGCTGGTGCGCGCGCTGCTGTCGGTATTCAGCCCGCAGCGCCCTACGCTGGAACCGCAGATCGTCGCCGACAGCCTGTTCGCCGGCCTGCTGAACTGGCCGCCACGCCCGCTGCGCCGCCTGCAGGATGAAATGCAGCAACGCTTCGGCATCGACCTGCGGCAGATCTGGGCGCTGGGCTTCATGCGCCGCGCCAGCCTGCCGGTGCTGAGCCTGATCGCGCTGATCGGCTGGCTGCTGAGCGGCGTCACCCAGGTGCCCATGAATGGCCGCGCGGTGTACGAGCAGTTCGGCAAGCCCCTGACCGTCTACGCCCCCGGCCTGCATGTGGGCCTGCCGTGGCCGTTCGGCCAGGTGCGCACCGTGGAGAACGGCGTCATCCATGAACTGGCCACCAGCAACGAGGGCGGCCCGGGCGATGACAGCAGCAGCGCCGACGGCCCCGCCCCGGTGACCGCCAACCGCCTGTGGGACGCCTCGCACCGCGCGGAAAAGTCCCAGGTCATTGCCAGCACCGCCGGTGACAAGCAGAGCTTCCAGGTCGTGAACATGGACGTGCGCTTCGTCTACCGCATCGGCCTTACCGACAAGGCCGCGCTGGCCGCCACCTACAACAGTGCCGACGTGCCGGCGCTGATCCGCAGCACCGCCAGCCGCGTGCTGGTACACCAGTTGGCCGGCCGCGAGCTGGACGACATGCTCGGCGAGGCCCGCGCGCAATTGGGCGAGGACATCGGCAAGCGGGTACAGGCCGACCTCGACCGCCTCGACAGCGGCGTCGAGCTGCTGGCCACCGTGGTCGAAGCCATCCACCCACCGGCCGGCGCCGCCGATGCCTACCACGGCGTGCAGGCCGCACAGATCGGCGCCCAGGCGCTGATTTCCCGCGAGCGCGGCAACGCCAGCGTCACCAGCAACCAGGCGCGCACCGAGGCCAGCATGGCCACGGACAACGCGCAGGCCACCAGCGCCGAGAACCTGGGCACCGCCAAGGCCGCCGACCTGCGCTTCACTGCTGAACTGCAGGCCTGGCACAGCGCCGGCCAGGCGTTCATCGACGAGCAGTACTTCAGTCAGCTGGCCCAGGGCCTGGCCAATGCCAAGGCCCTGATCCTGGACCACCGCATTGCCCGGGACGAGCCGCCGACCCTGGACCTGAGAACCTTCGCCGCGCCGGTCGACCCCGGCCAGCCACGCCGCTAACGGCCTGCAGGAGTTTTGATTTTGAGTACATCGCACAACCACGCGGGCCACGACCACGGCCACGACCATCATGACCATGGCCACCACGACCACGGGCATGACCACGACGCTGGCGCGCCGTCGCGCCCTTGGAAGCGTATCGGCATCGCCGCCCTGCTGGTGCTGTTCGCCATCGCCACCGCCTGCCTGGTGCAGGTGCGCAGCGGCGAGGCCACGGTCATCACCCGTTTCGGCAACCCTTCGCGCGTGCTGCTTGAGCCCGGCCTGAACTGGCGCCTGCCGATCCCGTTCGAATCGGCGGTGCCGGTGGACCTGCGCCTGCGCACCACCTCCAGCGGCCTGCAGGACGTGGGTACCCGCGACGGCCTGCGCATCATCGTCCAGGCCTACGTGGCCTGGCAGGTGCAGGCCGACAATACCGACGTGCAGCGCTTCATGCGCGCGGTACAGAACCAGCCTGACGAAGCCGCGCGGCAGATCCGCACCTTCCTCGGCTCGGCGCTGGAAACCTCGGCCAGCGGTTTCGACCTGGCGAGCCTGGTGAACACCGACGCCAACAAGGTGCAGATCGCCGATTTCGAAGACCACGTGCGCCAGCAGATCGCCAAGCAGCTGCTCGACACCTACGGCGTGCGTGTGCTGCAGGTGGGCATCGAGCGCCTGACCCTGCCCGCCGTGACCCTCAACGCCACGGTGGAGCGCATGCGCGCCGAGCGCGAGACCATCGCCACCGAGCGCACTGCCGAAGGCAAGCGCCAGGCGGCGGAGATCCGTTCCGGCGCCGAGCGTGACGCGCGCATCCTGCAGGCCGACGCGACGGTGAAGGCAGCCGACGTCGAAGCGCAGTCGCGCGTGGAAGCCGCGCAAATCTACGGCAAGGCCTACGCCGGCTCGCCCGAGCTGTACAACCTGCTGCGCTCGCTGGACACCCTGGGCACCATCGTCAACTCTGGCACGCGCCTGGTGCTGCGCACCGACGCCGCGCCGTTCCGCGCCCTGGTCGACGGCCCGCCACAGCTGCCCGCGCCCGCTGCCGCCAGCGGTGCCAAGCCATGAGTGGTGCCGCCCCCGAACCACGGGTGCCCAGCCCCTGGCTGCAAGCCGGCCGCCTGACGTTCCTGGCGCTGTACGGCGTTACCCTGCTGGCGGCCTTTGGCTGGGCGGTGTCGAACATTCGCCAGGTGGGCCCGGAAAGCCGCGCGGTGGTGTTGCGCATGGGCGCCCTGGAACGCATCCACAGCGCCGGCCTGCTGCTGGCCTGGCCGCGGCCGTTCGAGCAGGTGGTGATGCTGCCGTCGGCTGACCGCGTCATCGAACAGCGCGTGGAAACCCTGCTGCGCGAGAACCAGACCCGCGGCATCGACGCCAACACCTCGCCCAACAGCGACGCGGTGGCCGGTGCCGGCTACCTGCTGACTGGCGACGCCGGGGTGGTGCAGTTGGACGTGCGCATCTTCTACAAGGTGGTGGACCCGTACCAGTACGTGCTGCAAAGCGCCAACATGACCGCGGCATTAGACCGCCTGGTCGCCCGCAGCGCCGTGGCCGTTTCCGCCTCCCGCGACCTCGACACCATTCTGGTGGCGCGCCCGGAACTGGTGGGCAGCGACAGCCAGGCCGCCGAGCGCCGCGAGCGCCTGCGTGGCGACCTGATGCAAGGCATCAACCGCAGCCTCGACGCCTTGCAGGCACAAGGCGCGGGCCTTGGCGTGCACATCGAGCGTGTCGACCTGCAGTCGAGCCTGCCTGACGGTGCAGTGAACGCCTTCAACGCCGTGCTCACCGCCAGCCAGAAAGCCGAGCAGAACATCGCTTCGGCCCGCAACGACGCTGCCAAGGTCACCCAGGCCGCTACCCAGGACGCCGACCGCACCCTGCAAGTCGCCCACGCCCAGGCCAGCGAGCGCCTGGCCAAGGCCCAGGCCGATACCGCCACCATCGCCAGCCTGGCCCAGACCCAGCGCGACCACAGCGACCCCGGCCTGCTGCAACGCCTGTACCGTGAGCGCATCCCGGCCATCCTGCAGAAGGCAGGTTCGGTCACCACGGTCGACCCCCACGACGACGCCCGTCTGATTCTGCAAGGCAGCCAACCATGAGTGCGCATTCCCACCATCATCACGGCCACGCCCACCACGGGCATTCCCATGGCCACCTCACCGGCGGCATGCTCAGCGTCGACGAGCAACGCAGCGCCGCGCGCCAGCTGACCCTGGCCATGGTCGCCCTCGGCCTGCTGGCCCTGGGGCTGGGCTGGCACTGGTTCGACCCGGCCCAGGACGGCGTGGCGCAGATCCTCTTCGGCGTCGCCTCGCTGCTGGTGGCCATTCCGGTGCTGCGCTCGGCCTGGTTCAGCATCCGCCACCCCAGCCTGCACGGCCTCACCGACCAGTTGGTGGCCATCGCCCTGTTGGGCGCCTGGGCCACGGGCGACCTGCTGACCGCGGCGCTGTTGCCGATTCTGATGATATTCGGCCATGTGCTGGAAGAGCGCAGCGTGATCGGCTCCCAGGAGGCCATCGAGTCCCTGGGCAAACTGACCCGCAGCCATGCGCGGCTGATCGCCGCCGACGGCAGCATCCGCGAAGTGGACAACGCCAGCCTCAAGGCCGGCGACCAGGTGGAAGTGCGCGCCGGTGACCGCGTGCCGGCCGACGGCCGCGTGCTGGAAGGCCAGGCCAGCCTGGACACCGCGCCCATCACCGGTGAATCGGTGCCGGTACAGGCCGCACCGGGCATGGACGTGTTCGGCGGCGCCATCAACCTCGATGGCCTGCTGCGCATTGAAGTGTCGCGCACCGGCGAAGACTCTACCCTGGGCAAGGTCATCGCGCTGATGCAGAAGGCCGAGCAGTCGAAGCCGCCGATCACCCGTTTGCTGGAGCGCTACGCCGGCCAGTACATGGTGCTGGTGCTGCTGATTGCCGCCGTCACCTGGTTCATCACCAATGACCCGCAGGCAATGCTCGCCGTGCTGGTGGCGGCCTGCCCGTGCGCGCTGGTGCTGTCGGCGCCGGCCACGGCCATTGCCGGCATCGCCGTGGCCGCGCGCCATGGCATCCTGATCCGCAGCTCGGCGTTCCTCGAAGAATTCGCCGACCTCAGCTCGCTGGTGATCGACAAGACCGGCACCCTCACCTACGGCGCCCTGCACCTGCAGCGTCTGCAGGTAGCCGCCGAGTGCAGCGCCGACGAGCCGACCTTGCTGCACCTGGCCGCCAGCCTTGGCGCCGCCAGCAGCCACCCGGTGAGCCGCGCCCTGGCCACCCTGGTGCCCCAGGATGCCTACCATCCGTTGGAGCAGTTGCGCGAACGCCAGGGCCTGGGCGTTATTGCCCAGACTCCGCAGGGCGAAGCGGCCCTGGGCCGTGCCGAGCTGTTCCAGCAGTTGGGCGTGGACCTGCCGCCGGTGCCCGAGCACGACGGCCCGATCGCCGGGCTGGCCTTGAACGGCCGCTTCCTGGCCTGGCTGCTGCTGGCCGACCGGGTGCGCCCGGAAGCCGCTGCGGCGCTGGCCGACCTGCGTGAACTGGGCCTGGGCCGGCAGTTGCTGCTGACCGGTGACCGCCTGCCGGTGGCCAACGCCCTGGCGGCCGAGGTGGGCATTACCAACGTAGTGGCCCAGGCGCTGCCTGAAGACAAGCTGCACCGGGTGACCGACGAAATCAGCAATGGCTTCCGGCCGTTGGTGGTGGGTGACGGCATCAATGACTCGCTGGCGCTGAAGGCTGGCGTGGTGGGCGTGGCCATGGGCGCCGGCGGTGCCGACATCGCCCTGGCCTCGGCCGACATCGTGCTGATTGGCAGCGACCTGCGCCGCCTGGGCACCTGCGTGCGCCTTAGCCGCCAGTGCCGCCGCACCTTGCAGGTGAACGTCGCCATCGGCCTGGGCTGGACCCTGGCCATCGTCGCCGCCGCGGCCTTCGGCCTGCTGGGCGTGGCGGGCGCGGTGGTGGCGGCGTTGCTGCACAACCTCAGCACGCTGCTGGTGCTGGGCAATGCGGGGCGGTTGCTGCGGATAGAGGAGCCGTTGAAATAACCACCCCTGTGGGAGCTGGCTTGCCAGCGAGCTGTTGGGGCCATAAAAGCTCGCTGGCAAGCCAGCTCCCACAAGACAGTTGCTGCTACGTGAAAATGTACCGTCAGGCCCGGCCGCGCAACGCGATCGGGCGGTACAAGGTGCGCAAGCCATACTTCTCGCGATACTCGCTCAACGCATGCCCGGTCACGCGCAGGAAGATCTTGCGCAGCGCGCCGACGTCCTGGTAACCCACGCTGGCGGCGATCTGGTCAACGTTGCGCTGGCTGGTTTCCAGCAGGTGACAGGCGCGGGCGATGCGCAGGTGCTGGCAATATTCGGTGGGCTTGAGGCCGGTGCTGGCATGGAAGCGGCGCAGGAAGGTACGCGGCTCAAGCCCGGCACACTCGGCCATGTCGTCCAGGGTGACGCCCATGGCGCGGTTGTCCTGCAGCCACAGCTGCACTTTGAGCACGGCCGCGTGCCCGTGGTCCAGGCGCGGCTGGAACGGGCTGGGCGGCAGCGGCTGGTCGCGCAGCGGCACATTGAGCATGGCGTGGGTTTCCACCGCCAGCGAGGCACCGAAAAAATGCGCCAGCACGGCCAGGCCCAGCTCCTGCCAGGCCTGGCTGCCGGCGGCGGTGACGACGTCGCCCTCATCCACCATGGGCTCATGAGGCTGCAAGCGCACCTGTGGGTAATGGGCCGCCAGGGCCATGGCCGCATCCCAGTGCAGGGTGGCGCGACGGCCTTGCAGCAACCCAGCCATGGCCAGCAACCAGGCACCGCTATCGACCGCCATCAGCATGGCACCGTCAGCGTGCCAGCGGCGCAAGGCACGCAGCACCGCGCCCAGGGCCTCGGCATCGGGCACCCCGCCGGCAGCCAGCGGCGGCACGAACACCACCGCCGGCGCAGGCCCGGCGTCCACGTCCGCCAACAGGTCCACCTGCACCGCTGGCGTTTTCGCCATGCCTAACTCTGCCCTCACCTGCCGTGCGCAGGCGAACAGGTCGAGCAGCCCGGCCGTGCTGGACGGCTGGGCACCCGGGTATTGCAGCAGGCACAGGCGCAACACGGAAGGTTCGGGGATTTCTGTCATTTTTCACTGCCCTTTGCGCGAATGTGCACATGCTACCGAAACAAGGCGGGGGCAGAGAAGCGCTTTAAAACACTACGTTGCGCACGAACCGCACGGCCACCTCGCCCTCGTTACGATAGCCATGGGGGCGCTGGCTGGCGAACATGTGGAACTCGCCGGCGCTGATTTGCAGGCTTTCGCCGTCCATTTCCAGGGTCAGGCAGCCTTCGTAGACGAACAATTGCTCGCTGAAGCCCTCGGCGTCGCAGGTGCTGTTATAGATTTCCCCGGGGGCCAGGCACCACTCCCACAACTCCACCTCGCGCCGCGCCGGGGCGCTGGCCAGCAGCACGGCCTTGCTGCCGGGCTGGCTGCCGGCCCACGCCAGCTCGTTGATGCGGTTGGGGTCGCGGTTGTCAGGCGCGCGAATCAGGTCGCTGAACACCACGTCCAGCGCCTCGGCCACGCGGTCAAGGGTGCCGAGGCTGACGTTCTTCTCGCCAGCCTCGATAGCCACCAGCATGCGCCGGCTGACCCCGGAACGTTCGGCCAGGGTGTTCTGGCTAAGGCCGGCAGCGTGGCGCAGGCGTCGCACATTGTGGCTGACGTGCTGCAATACCGAGGCGCGGGAGGGGGAGTCTGGGGGCACGGCGTTCGGCTCTGGGGCGAAATATGCGCAGTATATTGCATTACCCCCCTTGTGGGAGCTGGCTTGCCAGCGAGCTGTTGGGGCCCTGAACGCTCGCTGGCAAGCCAGCTCCCACAAATACCGTCAACGCCAACGAAAACCGAAGGCTTGTAAAATTTTGTCATGAAAAAGCTGGCAAATAGACCACTATTGTAAGGTTCTGGCACAGGTTCGCGGTTGGTGATGCCCGCCCGGCACCGTATGATCCTTTATCCCTCCCAGCAGATCAGATCGCTATGTCATTGATAGTTCTACTGCTTCTGCCCTTCATCGGTAGCTGCCTGGCAGCGGTGCTGCCCCACGACGCGCGCAACCGCGAGTCGATACTGGCCGGCGTGGTGGCCCTCACGGGCACCGTCGCCGTAGCGCTGATGTACCCGCAAATCGCCCACGGCGGTGTCATTCGCGAAACCTACGACTGGCTGCCCAGCCTGGGGCTCAACTTCACCCTGCGCATGGACGGCTTCGCCTGGCTGTTCTCGCTGCTGGTACTGGGGATTGGCACGCTGGTGGCCTTGTACGCGCGCTACTACATGTCGCCGGACGACCCGGTGCCGCGCTTCTTCGCGTTTTTCCTGGCGTTCATGGGTGCCATGCTCGGCCTGGTGGTTTCCGGCAACCTGGTGCAGATGGTGTTTTTCTGGGAACTGACCAGCCTGTTCTCGTTCCTGCTGATCGGCTACTGGCACCACCGCGCCGATGCCCGCCGCGGCGCCTACATGGCGCTGGCGGTGACCGGTGCCGGCGGCCTGTGCCTGCTGGCCGGCGTACTGCTGCTGGGCCAGGTGGTGGGCAGCTATGACCTGGACGCGGTGCTGGCGGCCGGCGAGCTGATCCGCGGCAGCCACCTGTACCCGGTGCTGCTGACGCTGATCCTGCTCGGCGCGCTGAGCAAGAGCGCGCAGTTCCCGTTCCACTTCTGGTTGCCCCACGCCATGGCGGCGCCCACGCCGGTGTCGGCGTACCTGCACTCGGCAACCATGGTCAAGGCCGGGGTGTTCCTGCTGGCGCGGCTGTGGCCGTCGCTGTCGGGCAGCGAGCAATGGTTCTGGATGGTCAGCGGCGCTGGCGCCTGCACCCTGTTGCTGGGTGCCTACTGCGCCATGTTCCAGAACGACCTGAAAGGCCTGCTGGCCTATTCCACCATCAGCCACCTGGGCCTGATCACCCTGCTGCTGGGCCTCAACAGCCCGCTGGCAGCGGTGGCAGCAGTGTTTCACATCCTCAACCACGCCACTTTCAAGGCCTCGCTGTTCATGGCCGCCGGCATCATCGACCACGAAAGCGGCACCCGCGACATTCGCCGCCTGAGCGGGCTGTTCCGGTTGATACCCTTCACCGCCACCCTGGCCATGGTGGCCAGCGCCGCCATGGCCGGGGTGCCCTTGATGAACGGGTTCCTCAGCAAGGAAATGTTCTTTGCCGAAACCGTGTTCATCACCTCCACCGCCTGGGTGGAGGCGGCACTGCCGGCCATCGCCACCATCGCCGGCACCTTCAGCGTGGTCTATGCCCTGCGCTTCACCGTGGACGTGTTCTTCGGCCCACCCGCCACCGACCTGCCCCACCAACCCCACGAGCCCCCACGCTGGATGCGCGCGCCAGTGGAGTTACTGGTGATGCTGTGCCTGGTGGTGGGCATCTTTCCGGCGCAGTCGGTCGGCCCGTTGCTGGCCGCCGCCGCGCTGCCGGTGGTGGGCGGCGAGCTGCCCGAGTACAGCTTGGCGATCTGGCACGGCTTCAACGCACCACTGATCATGAGCCTGATCGCCATGGGCGCCGGTGTGCTGCTGTACCTGCTGCTGCGCGGCCAGTTGCAGCGCGGGCGCTTCCAACGGCCGCCACTGGTGGGCCGCTTCAATGGCAAGCGCCTGTTCGAGCGCAGCCTGGTGCTGCTGATGCGCCTGGCGCGGCGCACTGAACGCTGGCTGACCACCCGGCGCCTGCAACCGCAGCTGTTCATGCTGGTGCTGGTGGCCGTGGTGGCCGGGTTGATCCCCCTGTTGCACAGCGGCCTGACCTGGGGCCTGCGGCCGAAAATAGCCGGCTCGGGGGTGTTCGTCGCCCTGTGGTTGATAGCCATCGCCTGCGCCCTGGGCGCCGCGTGGCAGGCCAAGTACCACCGGCTGGCGGCGTTGACCATGGTCAGCGTGTGCGGGCTGATGACCTGCATCACCTTCATCTGGTTCTCGGCGCCGGACCTTGCCCTGACGCAATTGGTGGTGGAGGTGGTGACCACGGTGCTGATCCTGCTGGGCCTGCGCTGGCTGCCACGGCGTATCGAAGACGCCCTGCCGCTGCCCGGCAGCGAAGGCCGGGCACGGGTGCGGCGGCTGCGCGACCTGGTGCTGGCCATGGCCGCCGGCGGTGGCATGGCGGCGCTGTCCTACGCCATGCTGACCCGCGCCACGCCCAACCACATCTCCGAGTTCTACCTGCGCAAGGCGCTGCCCGAGGGCGGCGGCAGCAACGTGGTCAACGTCATGCTGGTGGACTTCCGCGGTTTCGACACCCTGGGCGAGATCACCGTGCTGGCTGCCACGGCCCTGGCCATCTTTGCCCTGCTGCGGCGCTTCCGGCCACCGCGCGAGAGCATCCAGCTGCCGGCCCAGCAGCGCCTGCTGGCGCCCGACGTGGTCACCGACCTGGTCAACCCGCGCCAGGCCAGCGACACGGCCCTGGGCTTCATGATGGTGCCGGCGGTGCTGGTGCGCCTGCTGCTGCCGATCGCGGTGGTGGTGGCCATGTACCTGTTCATGCGCGGCCACAACCAGCCCGGCGGCGGCTTTGTCGCCGGGTTGGTGATGGCGGTGGCGTTCATCCTCCAGTACATGGTGGCCGGCACCCAGTGGGTGGAGGCGCAGATGCGCCTGCGGCCGCTGCGCTGGATGGGCGTGGGCCTGCTGTTCGCGACACTCACCGGGGTGGGCGCGATGCTGCTGGGCTATCCGTTCCTCACCACCCACACCGCGCACCTGCACTTGCCGCTGCTGGGCGAGGTGCACGTGGCCAGCGCGCTGTTCTTCGACATTGGCGTGTTCAGCGTGGTGGTAGGCTCCACCCTGCTGATCCTCACTGCCCTGGCGCACCAGTCGGTGCGCAGCCACAAACCCACCGGGCTGCCCAAGCCCATCGCCGTACCGCAAGGGAGTGCCTGATGGAAGAAGTCATCGCAATTGCCATCGGCGTGCTGGCCGCCTCGGGGGTGTGGCTGATCCTGCGGCCGCGGACCTTCCAGGTGGTGATGGGCCTGTGCCTGCTGTCCTACGGGGTGAACCTGTTCATCTTCAGCATGGGCAGCCTGTTCATCGGCAAGGAGCCGATCATCAAGGACGGCGTGCCCCAGGACCTGCTGCACTACACTGACCCCCTGCCCCAGGCGCTGGTACTCACGGCCATCGTCATCAGTTTTGCCATGACCGCGCTGTTCCTGGTGGTGCTGCTGGCCTCGCGCGGGCTTACCGGCACCGACCATGTGGACGGCCGGGAGCGCCAGGAATGAACCTGATGCCCTCCCTGTTGATCGCGCCCATCCTGCTGCCGCTGCTGACCGCCGCCGTGATGCTGTTGCTGGGCGAGAAGCACCGGCCCCTGAAGGCACGCATCAACCTGCTGTCCACCCTTGCTGGCCTGGCCATCGCCGCGCTGCTGTTGCACGGCGCCCAGCAGCAGGGGCCGACCAGCGCCATCGGCGTGTACCTGCCCGGCAACTGGCCGGCACCGTTTGGTATCGTGCTGGTGCTGGACCGCCTTTCGGCGCTGATGCTGGTGCTTACCGGCATCGTCGCCAGCGCTGCGCTGCTGTTCGCCATGGCGCGCTGGGACCGCGCCGGGGCCAGCTTCCACGCGCTGTTCCAGATCCAGCTGATGGGTCTGTACGGTGCCTTCCTGACGGCCGACCTGTTCAACCTGTTCGTGTTCTTCGAGGTGCTGCTGGCCGCCTCCTACGGCATGCTGCTGCATGGCTCGGGCCGCGCGCGGGTGTCCTCGGGGTTGCATTACATCGCCATCAACCTGCTCGCCTCGTCGCTGTTCCTGATTGGCGCGGCGATGATCTACGGCGTCACCGGTACCCTGAGCCTGGCCGACCTGGCGCTGAAAATCCCGCTGGTGCCCGAAGCCGACCGCGGCCTGTTGCACGCCGGCGTGGCTATCCTGGCCACGGCTTTCCTGGCTAAGGCTGGCATGTGGCCGCTGAATTTCTGGCTGGTGCCCGCCTACGCCTCGGCCAGTGCGCCGGTCGCGGCGCTGTTCGCGATCATGACCAAGGTGGGGGTCTATACCCTGTTGCGGCTGTGGACGCTGCTGTTCTCCACCCAGGCAGGGGCCTCGGCGCACTTTGGCGGCGACTGGCTGCTCTACGGCGGCCTGGCCACCATCGCCGTGGCCGGCATCGCCGTGCTGGCGGCGCAGCGGCTGGAGCGCATGGCCAGCCTGAGCATCCTGGTATCGGCCGGCACCCTGCTGGCCGCCATCGGCTTCGGCGTGCCGGCCATCACCGGCGGCGCGCTGTTCTACCTGGTCAGCTCGACCCTGGCGCTGGCAGCGCTGTTCCTGCTGGCCGAACTGATAGAACGCTCGCGCTCGGCGAACGAAATTTCCCTGGATGACGACGGCGACCTGCTGCCACGCCCCGTGGAGTCACTGCACCCGCCCAAGGGCATCAACCTGGACGATGAGCAGAAGGCCGTGGTGGGCCAGGTGATCCCCTGGACCATGGCGTTCCTGGGCCTGAGTTTCATTGCCTGCGCGTTGCTGGTAATCGGCATGCCGCCGCTGTCCGGCTTCATCGCCAAGCTGAACCTGATCCGCGTGCTGTTCGTCGACGCCAGCCCGGCAGCCTGGGCATTGGTAGCGCTGCTCATCCTCTCGGGCCTTGCGACCTTGCTGGCCATGACCCGCGTCGGCATCCAGCGCTTCTGGACACCCCAGGAGCGGCCATCGCCGCTGCTGCGGCGCTTTGAATGCGTGCCCATCGTTGTGCTGCTGGGCCTGTGCCTGCTGCTGACCGTGCAGGGTGAGGCGCTGTTGCGTTTTACCCAGGACACCGCCGAGCGGCTCGACGACCCTAGCCAATACATCGAGGCAGTGATGGCCGCCGAGGTGCGCCCATGAAGCGCCTGTTTCCCGCCCCACTGCTGAGCCTGGCCTGCGCGCTGCTGTGGCTGCTGCTGAATCTGTCCCTGAGCGCCGGCAACCTGTTGCTGGCGGCGCTGCTGGGGGTACTGGCCCCCTTGCTGATGACCTCGCTGCGGCCGCTGCCGGTGCGCATCCGCAAGCCCGGCACCATCCTGCGCCTGCTGTGCCGGGTGGGCGTCGACGTGGTGATGTCCAACCTGCAGGTGGCCTGGGGTGTGCTCAACCTGGGGCGCAAGCCGCCGCGCTCGGCGTTCGTCAAGGTGCCGCTGGACCTGCGTGACGCCAACGGCCTGGCCGCGCTGTCGACCATCACCACGGTGGTGCCCGGCACGGTGTGGTCGGAGCTGGCGCTGGACCGCAGCGTCCTGCTGCTTCACGTGTTCGACCTGGACGACGAGGCGCGCTTCATCCAGCACTTCAAGGACACCTACGAACGCCCACTCATGGAGATCTTCGAATGAGTGCCCTGCTCGACCACGTCGTCGTGCTGAGCCTGGCGATATTCGCCGTGGCCATGCTGTTGACCCTGTACCGGCTGTTCAAGGGCCCATCCGCCCAGGACCGCGTGCTGGCGCTGGACTACCTGAACATCCTGGGCATGCTGACCATGCTCACCCTGGGCATCCGCTACGGCAGCGAAACCTACTTCGAGGCCGCATTGCTGATTGCCCTGTTCGGCTTTGTCGGCTCGTTCGCCCTGGCCAAATTCCTGCTGCGCGGCGAGGTGATCGAATGAACGAGTTACCCATCTGGGTGCAGGTGGCCATAGGTGCGTTGCTGCTGTTGGGCAGCCTGTTCGCGCTGCTGGGGGCCATCGGCATGGTGCGCCTGCAGGACTTCTTCCAGCGCATGCACCCGCCGGCCCTGGCCTCGACCATTGGAGCCTGGTGCGTGTCGCTGGCGTCGATACTGCTGTTTTCGTTCCGCGAACAAAGCCCGGTGCTGCACGCCTGGCTGATCCCCATTCTGCTGGCCATCACCGTGCCGGTGACCACGCTGCTGCTGGCGCGCACGGCGCTGTTCCGCAAGCGCATGGCCGGCGAGGCGGTGCCGGGCGAAGTCAGCAGCCGCCGTTAAAACGCAGCCTGCGGCAGCTACGTCATCGGGATATGCACTGTGGGAGCTGGCTTGCCAGCGAGCTGTTGGGGCCATAAAGGCTCGCTGGCAAGCCAGCTCCCACAAGTACAGTTGCTGCTACGGGTTTGCCAGGGCGGCCGCGACTTTTTCGGCCACCGGCGCCGGTACCCAACTGCGCCACAGGTCGGGGTGGGCCTTGAGGAATTCGGTAGCCGCCTGGCGCGGCGGCAGATGCCCCTCGCTCATGGTGGCCAGCGCCTTGTTCAGGTCATCGATGGGCAGTTGCACGCCCTGGAAGAACGTCACCAGCTGCGGATACTGCTGGGCGAACGCCGACGACACGCCCACCGAGAGAATCGAAGGCGGCGAACGCGTCGGCTTCGGCGCCGGGTTGTCAGCCTGGGTCAGGGTCTTCCACGCCTCGGGGTCGAACGGCGGCTCCTGCAGTTGCACCAGCTTGTAGCGCCCCAGCAGCGGCGTCGGCGACCAGTAGTAGAACAGCACCGGCTGGCCACGCTTGATCTGCGAGGTGATCTCGGCGTCCAGCGCCGCGCCACTGCCCGAGCGGAAGTTGCTGTAGCTGTCGGTCAGCCCATAGGCCTTGAGCTTCTGGCCGTTGACCACTTCCGATGTCCAGCCGATGGGGCTATTGAGAAAGCGCCCCTTGTCAGGGTTTTCCGGGTCACGGAAGACGCTCTTGTAGCGCGGCAGGTCGCTGACGCTGCGCAGGTCCGGCGCCAGTGGCTTGAGGCCGCGCGCCGGGTCGCCCTTGATCACGTATTCAGGCACCCACCAGCCTTCGGTGGCGCCGGCCACCAGGTTGCCCAGGCCCTTGACCTGCCCTGCGGCCTCGGCCTTCACCCACACGGGGCTTCGCCCCGCCCATTCCTCGGCGATCACTTGAATGTCGTTCTTCGCCAGGGCGGTTTCCAGGGTGATGGTGGTACCTGGCAGCGTGTCGGTGGGCACCTCGAAGCCCTTTTCCACGATGATGCGCAGCATCTCGGTGATCAGGCTGCCGCTTTCCCAGTTCAGGTCGGCGAAGTGCACGGGCGCCGGGGCCGCGCGCGCAGGCGCCGCCGCCAGCGCCAGGCACCAGAGTACAACGGGAACGATCAGTTTCATCGGGCACAGCCTCTACAATCATGACTCGTTGACTGTAGACCAGTGCCGCCAGGTCATTCGCTGGGCTTGAAGGTCAACTCGCCCTTGCGCCACTTGGCGGCCTTCGACGACGCCGCTTTCAGGGTCTTGGCCAGGCCAACCTGCAGTTGTTCCTTTGCCGCGAAGACCATCACCACGGTCTGGCTTTCCTTGAACACGATGCCTTCACCGTCCGCAGTGCTGACGAAGGCATATTCACCCAGGCCGTACACCGCCAACTTGATCTCGCGGAACTTGATTTCAAACTTGCCGCCTTCACGGCTGGGCAATACCGCGGCGCGGAAGTGGTCGCCTACCTTGAGCTCCAGGCGCTGCTTGTCGTCCACCACCAATGCACTTTCAGTGTCGATTTCGGCCATGTAGATACCTTCGGCCGTTTGCTCGGTGACATACACGAAACGCGATTGAAAGAGTTTCACCAGTTTGGCGCGAAGATCGCCCAGCACGAACAGAGCGTGCATTTCCAGATTGCTTACTGCCAATTAAAAAATCCTCGAAATGAAAAGACTGCCGGTAATGACATGGGCAGCTGAACTGAACCTGTCCGCCCCCGAAGATGAAGGAGCGGAACACTATGAAAAACAAGTCCATGGGCAGGCGCGCGGCGCAAGCCTACAAGAAAGCCCCCGGCTGGGACGCTCGCAGATAGAGACTGCCCTTGAAGGAAAAGGCACGCGAACAGGTCGGCCATTGCCCAAACGCTGAAATCAGCAATACGCCGCAGGTTAAAGCGCCATTTCCTACATCGTGACGAAGTAAAAAGTGCGATAGCTATGCAACTCGCTCGACCATGAGGGTCAGCGCAGTTTGCAGCCAGTACCTCTCGGGAAGGAACGAATATGCACGATTCAATGGAAAGCCGTCGAGAGAATATCGACAAGGCTGACGCGGCTATCGACTTCGGCGTTGCATTGTACCGGCTCGAAGCCCCGTGGGGCTACCGCCAAACGCCGCGTTGCCAGGTAATTGCCGCCGGTCGCGACTTTTTTCACATACGCGAACAATACTCGGGGCGAACCCTGGGCTTTCGCCGTGGCCACCTCGCCGCTTGCCTGCTAGCCCGGCAATTGGAACGCACTGCTGCCCTCAAGGAGTTTGTAGCAGTGCCGATACAATAATAGAACCCCAAGGAGGTGGTCGCCCATGATGGATATCAATCCGGTTACCGCGCTGTTCGGCCTCGCCCCTGATGACCCGGCCAAACTGCGCGCCGAAGCAGAGGCTGCCGCCGACAAGGCCGCAGCCGCCAAGCGCCAGGCGCAACAAGTAGCCGCAAACCGGCGCGCGCGCAAGCACAATCAGCAGATAGCCAACCTGAAAAGCCAGGCCCGCCATGAACAGCATGAGTTCATGGCCGTGCAGAACGCCGAATACCACAGCGTGGCCGACCGCAACCTGGCGCTGATCCGCGCCAGGGCGAGCATGATGGCCGCGCGCATCGCCAGCGACCTGGCCACCTCGGTACCCGCACGCCCCCAACAGGACGCGCCCATACAGAATATTGATTCACGCAGTATCGACACCGACGCCTGATGCCGATGCATCGCTTCGCGGCGGCGTGAACTCCTGGCTCGCAAACCTTTCAGAGAATAGGTACGCCACCCGCCAAGGAGATGACATGGAAACCGAACAAACCAACCTGGGTACGCTATTCGAGCAACTGGGCCTGGACGGCGACCCCGCCAGCATCGACCGCTTCATCGCCGCGCACCCGCTGGCCGCCGACGTGAAACTGATTGATGCGCCGTTCTGGAATGAACGCCAGGCAACCTTCCTCAAGGAGGAACTGCGTGCCGACGGTGGCGACTGGGCCATTCCCATCGACGAACTGAACGTGCGCCTGCATCAGCAGGCCTGACGCGCCGGCAGCAGGCTGGGGTCTACCGCCAGCTGTGCCAGCCAGGCGTCGCGGCACTCCACGGCTTCGGCGCGGCTCGCGTAGGCGGTGCCGCGCCGTTCGCCGTTCACCAGCACCACCCAGCACACGCGCTTGCCCAGGGCCTGGAGGCCTTCGGGTACACCACTGCCGATCATCACGGCCACATCGACTTTGCTTTGCATGATTTCCCTCCCGAGATTTCATTAGCAAACTAACAATATGGCCATCTTAATGCCTCCATTGCTCAAGAAACAGCCAAACCTGGTACAGCTTCGTTACAGCAACGGTAACAAAAGGCCGTTATCCTCGAGCCTTTTGCGGCGTATATCCCAGCCGAAGCCCGCCCCAATGCCGTCCCTTCACGGTTATCGGCACTGACAAGTCATGCATGAGCTCACCGGTATCGCGGGTGTAGGTCTGCAGCAGCAACGGCTGCTGATGGCTGCCACAGCGGGCCCCGGTGCGGTCGTCAAAACGGCGCTTGGTGCGGTTGTGCACGGCGTCATGCGCCGCGTTACCGGTAAGCGGCTGGCTGAACGCCTGGTTATGGGTGGGCACATAGCCTTGCGGCGTGCAGGCAATGGCGAATACCAGCCCTTCATGACGCGCCAGCAGCGGTTCCTGTATCGCCGGTAGCACCTGATCGGCGTAGCGGTCGAAACGGGTGTGGAATTTTGCCGGCTGGGTGTTGGCGATGGGCTGGTACTGGCGGTCGAACAGATCTTCCAGGCTGATGCGGCCCTGCTCCACGTCCTGCTCGAACCGTTCGCCAATGCGTTTCGCGCCTTCGCGGGCCAGGTCGTAGATACGCTGGTGGTAGTCGTCCATGCCCACTTCGGCCAGGCGTTCGCTGATGCGTTCGGCCTGGGCTTCCATCTGCACGGCGGCCTCGGCCAGGCTGCGGGTCTGGCCATCGCTGACCGCCAGGTCGCTGCGCATCTGCTCCACGGCCTGGAACAGGCTGCCCAGTTGCTCGCGGTTGGTCTCGGCGCCGCGGGCAATTTCGCCGACCTGGGTTTCCACCCCTGCCGCCAGCGCCGCGATGGTGTCCAACTGCTCGCCGGTGTGTTCGACCTGCACCACCCCGGCGCCGAGGTCGCTGGCCAGTTCGCGAATCTGTTCCACCACCTGCGCGGTGCGCAACTGAATGTCGGCGACCATCTGCCCCACCTCCTCGGTGGCCGTGGCCGTGCGCCCGGCCAGCCCGCGCACCTCGTCGGCAACCACGGCGAAGCCGCGGCCGTACTCACCGGCGCGGGCGGCCTCGATGGCGGCATTGAGCGCCAGCAGGTTGGTCTGGCTGGCAATGGACTGGATGACTGCAGTCACCCGCTGGATGTCCTCGCTGCGCTGGCTCAGGGCCTCGATCAATTCGCGGCTGGCAGTCGCCCGCTCGCTGAGCTGGTGCATGCGGCTGATGGATTCAGCCAGCACCTCGCGCCCGGCCACGCTGTGGCGGTGGGCTTCGCTGGCGGCGCCCAGGGCTTGCTGGCTGAGTTGCGAGGTGGCCTGCTCGGTGCCGATCATCACCTCGGCGCTGCTGACGATCTGCGCTGCGGCGCCCAGCTGGGACTGCACGCGCGCAGCCAACTGGCGCACGGAAAAGGCCACGCCGGCGGCGGACAGGGCATTGTGGCTGGTGGTGTGCGACAGGTCGCGGGTCAAGGTGGCCAGCGGGTCGGGCGCGGTGGCGGCAGAAGGCGCGGCAGCAGGCTTGAGCACGCGCGACAGCCAGGCAAATACGCCCCCCGGGGCTGAAGGCCGGGCAGCGTCAAGCAGAGATCCGTCTCTCGTCATGGCAAGTACTCCATAGCTATTGTCGTTGTTTTGACGTCATTAAACGTCAAGTGATGGCAATTGGCTATGACCACTTGGGAGCAACGGGTGGGCGTGTTATGCCCTTTTGACGCGGCCTGCGGCCGCTGCTACAGGGGCCCCGTAGCAGCGGCCGCAGGCCGCGTCCGAAGCATCACGCCTGGCGCTGGTGCTTGTCGATCTGCTCGTGACGTTCCTGCGCTTCGATGCAGTACTTGGTGGTCGGGCTGATCAGCAAGCGCTTCAGGCCGATCGGCTCGCCGCTGTCGTCGCACCAGCCGAAGCTTTCGTCGGCGATGCGGCCCAGGGCCTGCTCCAGCTGCGGCAGCGAACGCTGGTCGCGGTCGATGACGTTCACCAGCCAGTGGCGCTCTTCTTCCACCGAGGCTGCGTCGGCCGGGTCGGCCGGGGTGTCCAGGCTTTCGATGGCGATGCGGCTCTGCTCGATGCGCTCGTGGGTTTCCACCTTCAGCGCCTGCAGCAGCTCGGTGAAGAATGCCAGTTGCGCAGCATTCATGTAGTCATCGGCCGGCATGGCCAGCAACTTTTCCTTTGTCATTGATTTCTCTATAAAAAATACGTGCATTAAGGCGAATCAAAAGGTGTGACCGGGCCTGGCCCGACCTCACGGAATTCTTCAAGCGCCAACTGGCACTCAATTTATGAGGGGCGGCAGTCTAAGGCCGGTTTTCGCGCGCAGCAACTGAATTGACGGTAGATTTGACCAATAACCGTTATATAAACGCAATCGGGTGGATGGCGGACGCCAAAAATACACCCGGCAGGTGGATTGTGCTCGGATAATTTGCAGGAAATGGCAGCGAACAGGCCGGCAACCAGTGGCCAAATGTAAAAAAGCCCGCCTGACACCGGGAGCGGTGGCAGGCGGGCAAAAAGCCGCAGCGAAGTCAGCGTTTGAGTATGCGTTTGTTGCGGTACTGGTCAATCACCACTGCCACCACGATGATCAGGCCCTTGATGATGTCCTGCACGTAGGCGTCCACCCCCACGAAAGTGAAGCCCGAAGCCATTACCCCAAGGATCAACGCGCCGATCACGGTGCCGCTGATGCGCCCTACCCCGCCCACCAGGCTGGTGCCGCCAATCACGGCCGCGGCGATGGCGTCCAGCTCATAGGACATGCCCATGCCGGCCTGGCCGGTGGCCGCCCGTGCCGAGGCCACCACGCCTGCCAGCCCGGCCAGCAGGCCGGCGATGCTGTAGACGATGATCAGGTGGCGCTTGACGTTGATGCCGCTGGTGCGCGCCGCCTGCATGTTGCCGCCGATGGCGTAGGTGTACTTGCCGTAGCGGGTGTAGCGCAGGGCGATGTGGAAAATCACCGCCACCACCAGGAAGATGATCACCGGCATGGCCCCGCGGCCGATGGCCGTGTAGCTGTCCGAGAGCATGCTGATGGGCTGGCCTTCGGTGTACAGGCGCGCCAGGCCGCGCGCCGAGACCATCATGCCGAGGGTGGCGATGAAGGGCGGGATGCCGGTCATGGCGATGATGCTGCCGTTGATGGCCCCCGCCAGCAGCCCCACCGCAAGGCCGGCGATCACCGGCGCCCACACGGGCAGGTCGGTGAGGTGCGGGAACACTGCCCGGGCGTAGTCGGAACTTTGCGCCAGGCTGGCCGCCACCATGGCCGACAACGCCAGCACCGAGCCGGACGACAGGTCGATACCGGTGGTGATGATCACCTGGGTCACGCCGATGGCGATCAGGCCGATGATGGACACCTGCAGAATCATCAGCACCAGGCGCTGGGAGTTCATCAGGAAGCTCTGGTCGCGCACGATCCAGCCGAACACCTCGAACACCAGGCCAATGCCGATCAGCACCAGCAGGATGCTCAGCTCGGTAGGCATGCGCCGGCGCGAGCGGCTGGGCGGTGCGGCGACAGGTTTGTTTTCAGTCAGGGTAGTCATGGCAAGGTTCCTATTAGGCGTGCGCGGACGCGGCAGGGTTGGGTGCCGCTGCGGTCACGCCGGAGGCCAGGTGCATGATGCGCTCCTGGGTCGCGTCGGCGCGGTCGAGGATGCCGGTCATGTGGCCTTCGTGCATCACCAGCACGCGGTCGCTCATGCCCAGCACTTCCGGCAGTTCCGAAGAGATCATGATCACCGCCAGGCCTTCGTCGGCCAGTTGCGCGATCAAGCGGTAGATTTCAGCCTTGGCGCCGACGTCGACGCCACGGGTGGGTTCGTCGAGGATCAGCACCCGCGGGTTGGTCATCAGCCAGCGCGCCAGCAGGGCCTTCTGCTGGTTGCCGCCCGAGAGGCTGTCGATGCACTGGTCCAGCGACGGGGTCTTGACCCGCAAACGCTTGCACATGTCTTCGCACAGCAAACGCAAGGTCTTCTCGTGGACGAAACCGTGGCCCACATGGTGTGGCAGCACCGCCACCTGCATGTTCTCCAGCACCGACAGGCACGGGAACAGCCCGGTCAGCTTGCGGTCCTCGGTCAGCAGCGCCAGGCCCAGGTGGATGGCCTGGCCCGGGTCGCTCATGCGCACCGCCTTGCCGTCGACGAAAATCTCGCCCTGGGTGCTGGGGGTAATACCGAACAGGGTCTCGGCGATGTTGGTGCGCCCTGCCCCCATCAGCCCGGCGATGCCCAGCACTTCACCGGCCCGCAGCTCGAAGGACACGCCTTCGAACACCCCGGCCAGGCCCAGGTTCTGCGCGGCCAGGCGTACCGGGCCCAGCGGTTGGGTACGCTGGGGGAACAGCTGGGTCAGCTCGCGGCCTACCATCAGCGTGATCAACTGGTCGCCATTGAGGCTGTGCGCCGGGTACTGGCCGATGAAACAGCCGTCGCGGAACACCGCTACCTGGTCGGCGATGGCGAACACCTCGTCCATCTTGTGGGTGATATAGACGATGGCCTTACCCTGGGCCTTGAGGTCCTGGATGATGGAAAACAGGTGGGCCACCTCCTTCTCGGTGATCGCCGACGTGGGCTCGTCCATGATCAGGATGTCGGAGTCGTAGCTCACCGCCTTGGCAATCTCGACCATCTGCCGGGCGGCGATGCTCAGCTCGCCCACCAGGTCGTCGGGCGACAGCGAAATGCGCAGGCGGTCCAGCAACTGCGCCGTGGCCCGGTGCATGGCGCCATGGTCCACCAGGTGCCAGGGGGTCAGCGGCTCGCGGCCGATCCAGATGTTCTCGGCGATGCTCATGTGCGGCATCAGGTTGAGTTCCTGGTGGATCATGGCGATGCCGGCCAGTTGCGCCGCCAGCGGGTTGTCCATCACCAGCGGCTCGCCACGCAGGCGCAGTTCGCCACTGTCGGGCTGGTGGATGCCGGCGATGATCTTCATCAGCGTCGACTTGCCGGCGCCGTTCTCGCCCATCAGCGCCAGCACCTCACCGCGGTGTACGCTCAGGCGCACGTTGTCCAGGGCGGTGACGCCGGGAAAGCGCTTGGTCACGCCGGTCACTTCCAGCAGGCATTCGTGTTCGATTGGATCGTTGGCAAAGGCAAGCATCGAGGTGCACTCCACAGGCTGGGCGAGCGATCAGTGTTTGAACTGGTCGGCGTTGTCCGCGGTAATCAGCTGGTACGGAACCATGAGCCGGGGCGCCACGGTTTCCTTGTGGGCCATTTTCACCGCGGCCTCCACCGAGGCGTCGGCCTGCCCCTTGGCGTCCTGGTACACGGAGACGGCCAGGTCACCCTTCTTCACCGCGTTGAGGCCGTCGGGCGTACCGTCGACGCCGCCGATCAGCACCTTGCCTTTCTCGACACCGGCCTGCTTGAGCGCCATGGCGGCGCCGATGGCCATCTCGTCGTTATTGGAGAGCACCGCGTTGAACTCGCGGCCCTGGGTAATCCAGTCGTTGACCAGGTCCATGCCCTTCTGGCGCAGCCAGATGCCGGTCTGTTCCTGATCGATCTTGATGCCAGGGTACTTGGCCAGTATTTCCTTCACGCCCTTGGTGCGGTTCTGGGTGGAGTTGTTGGCCAGGTCGCCCAGCAGAATCACCACGCTGCCCTTGCCGCCCATCTTGTCGGCCAGGTACTGGGCCTGCATTTCGCCGGCCTTGATGTCATCGGAGGCTACCACCACCACGCCCTTGGGCTGGTTGGGGTCATCGGGGCTGCGGTTGACGTACACCAGCGGGATGCCGGCCTGGGTGGCTTCGTCGGTGATGCGCTTGGTGGCGGCGGTGTCCACCGGGTTGACGATGATGGCGTCGACCTTCTGGCTGATGAAGCTTTCCACCTGGCTGAGCTGCTTGACCACGTCGCCGCGGGCGTCTTCGAACTGCAGCGAGACGCCGTCGGGCATGGCCTTGGCCTTGGCGCCCATGGCTTCGCGCAGGTAGGTCAGCCAGGTGTCATCGAACTGCGACATGGCCACGCCAACCTTGATATCGGCCAGGGCCACGCCACTGGCCATGGTCAGGGCGATTGCCAGGCAGAGGCGGCGAACGGGGGACGTGCGGGTGGAACGCAGCCGGGAGGCTTGCGGGGTGAAGGTTTTCATCGACGGCACCTTTTTATTGTTGTGCTTGGTTTTTTTCATCCGCCGCGCCGGTTGGGCAGCGGATGTGAAAGTCGGAACCTGCAATTGACTCTAGTAGAAAATAAATTCCATATCAAATGAATTTAGAATTTTATTGCATCCTATAATTTCACCACCTCACCCAGGGTTGCGCTGCGGCGCGCGGCGTCCAGCACCACCAGCGCCTGCACCGCGTCGCGGGCGTCCACGGGCAGTTCCGCACCCTGGTCCACGGCCGCCTGCAACTGCTGGTAGAACTGCAGCCAGTTGCCGCGTTCCGACGGCACTTTCTCGCGTTCCGCGCCCTGCTCGAACCAGCCCCAGCGCCGATGTTCCTCCACGCCCCAGTTGTCGCCGGCACTGGCCGGGGTCAGCCCGGCCTCGGCCTGTTCACTTTGCACGTCCAGGCCTTCGACGCTGTAGCTGCCATGCTCGCCGCACACGCGGAAGCGAGGGCGTGGCGCGCTTTGCAGGCCATTGCCGTGCAGGTGGCTGATGGTGCCGCTGGCGTGGGTCAGGGACACGAAGAAACCGTGGTCCACCGCCTGCCCCGGCTGCTGGGCCAATTCGGCGTACACCCGGGTCACCGGGCCGAACAGTTGCAGGGCCTGGTCCACCAGGTGGCTGCCCAGGTCACGCAGCCAGCCGCCGCCGCTGTCATTGCCCAGGTTATCCGGCTCATAGCGTTCCACCGCCGACTCGAAGCGCTGCACCTGGCCCAGCACGCCGCTGTCGACCAGCTTGCGCACGGTGAGGAAGTCCGAGTCCCACCGGCGGTTCTGGTACACGCTGAGGGGCACGCCCTGGCGCTCGGCGGAGTCCACCAGTACCTGCGCCTGCTGGGCGTCGGCGGCGAAAGGCTTGTCGCTGACCACCGCCACACCGTGCTCGATGGCCTCCAGCACCAGTGCCGGGCGGCCCTTCAGCGAGGTGGAAATCACCACCGCATCAACGCCCGCCTCCACCAACTGGGCCAGGGTGTCAAAGGCCGGTACCCCGGGGTAATCTGCCGCCAGTTGCGTGCGGCGTTCGGCCGAGCGCGTCACCACGCCCACCCACTGGGCGCTGCCCAGGCTGGCCAGCAGCGGTGCGTGAAACACGCGGCCGCCACGGCCGTAACCTACCAATCCGATACGCATGATCATTCTCCCGTGTAGCGAGTCAGGCTCAGTACGAAATGGTGTCGGTTCAACGATACGTGTGGGAGCTGGCGTGCCAGCGAGCGTTTTTGGGGGTGGAAACCAAGCGGGGCCGCCCCCGGCCCCCA
>NZ_JBWCAM010000018.1:0-114180 GCF_056175065.1 Pseudomonas sp. JC1203 | reverse complement strand
GTGTGGGGGGGGCCGCGCTCGCTTTTTTTGTGCCCCCCACCCCCCCCCCCCCCCCCCCCCCCCCCACACCCAGTACCCACCGTCACTCAAATGTTCGTCCAGACCCTAGTACTGGCGCGCCTTGGCCAGCTGTTCGTCCAGCTCGCGCCTGGCCTGGGCCGTGCGCGCGCTGGTGGATACTTCGGCCACGCCTACTCGCCACCAGGACAGGTAACCGTGGATCATGGTCTTGGGCAGCACCTTGATGTCGATCAGCGTCGACACCGTCTGCAGGCGTGCGTCACGCAGCGCCGCGTGCAACTGCTCCAAGGTGCTGACCTTGTAGGTCTTGCAGCCGTAGGCCGCCGCGCTCATGGCGAAGTCCACCGGCACGAAGCCGCCGTCGAGGTTGCCGGTCTCGGCGTTGCGGTAGCGGAACTCGGTGGCGAAGCTGCCCATGCCATGGCCCATCTGCAGGTTGTTGATGCAGCCGAAGGTCATGTTGTCGAGCAGCAGCACGTTGATCTTGCGGCGCTCTTGAATCGATGTGGCCAATTCCGAGTGCAGCATCAGGTACGAGCCGTCGCCCACCAGCGCGTAGACCTCGCGCGCCGGCTCGGCAAGCTTTACGCCCAGCGCGGCGTTGATTTCGTAGCCCATGCACGAGTAGCCGTATTCCAGGTGGTAGCTGTTGACGCTGCGGGTTTGCCACACGCGCTGCAGGTCGCCGGGCAGGCTGCCGGCGGCGGCGACGATCACCGCATCGGCGTCGAGCTCGCGGTTGATCACCCCCAGTACCTGGCTCTGGGTAAGGGCCGAGCCGGTCAGTTCGATGAATTCGCGCAGCACCGCCGGGTCCAGGTGGTCGGTGATTTCGGGGCTGAAATCCTCACTGCTGTAGTGCGCCGCGTACACCCGCTCGACCTCGGCGTGGTACTGGCCGCGCGCCTCGATTACCTGGTTGCCCCAACCGGCGCGGTAGCCCTGCCGGGCCAGCGGTTCGGCCAGTTGCTGCAGGCCCAGCTTGGCATCGGCCAGCAGCTGCACGGCGTCGAGCTTGAGCACATCGCCGCCGTTGACGTTGAGGTTGATGAACTGCACGTCGGGGTGCTGGTACAGCCACTTCGACGAGGTGGTGAAGTCGGTGTAGCGGGTACCGATACCGATGATCAGGTCGGCCTCGCGCGCCAGCAGGTTGGCCGCCAGGCAGCCGGTTTCGCCAATGCCGCCGACGTTCAACGGGTGGCTGGAAACGATGGCGCTCTTGCCGGCCTGGGTTTCGGCGAACGGAATGTCGAAGCGTTCGGCGAAGGCCTGCAGGGTGTCGGCGGCGCCGGCGTATTTCACCCCGCCGCCGCAGATGATCAACGGCTTGCGCTTGCTGGCCAGCAGCGCCACGACATCGGCCAGCGAGGCCTCGCCCGGCTGGCGGCGCTCCACGCGGTGCACGCGCCGGGCCAGGAAGCTGTCGGGGTAGTCATGGGCCTCGGCTTGCACGTCCTGGGGCAGTGCCAGGGTCACCGCGCCGGTCTCGGCGGGGTCGGTGAGCACGCGCATGGCCTGCAGGGCGGCGCTGATCAACTGCTCGGGGCGGTTGATGCGGTCCCAGTACTTGCTGACGGCCTTGAAGGCGTCGTTGGTGCTGATGCTCAGGTCGTGGAGCTGCTCGATCTGTTGCAGCACCGGGTCGGGCTGGCGGCTGGCGTAGACGTCGCCGGGCAACAGCAGCAAGGGAATGCGGTTGGCGGTGGCGGTGGCCGCGGCGGTGAGCATGTTCGCCGCGCCCGGCCCTACCGACGAGCTGCAGGCGTAGATCCTGCGGCGCAGGTGCTGCTTGGCGAAGCCGATGGCGGCGTGGGCCATGCCCTGCTCGTTACGGCCCTGGTGCACCACCAGCTGGCCGCGGTCCTGCTCCAGCGCCTGGCCCAGGCCCAGCACGTTGCCGTGGCCGAAAATGGTGAACACGCCTTCGACGAATTTGCTCTGCACCCCGTCGACTTCAATGTACTGGTTGTCCAGAAAGCGCACCAGGGCCTGGGCCATGGTCAATCGTGTCGTGCTCATGCTTGCACCTTTTATTGTTCGAAAATGAGCGGCCGCAGGTCAGGGGGCCAACTGGCGATTGAGGTACGCCATGCTCTGCCCCAGCGCCGTGCGGATGTCGGCCAGGTCGTGGACGCTGTCGGCGAACGGCTCCCACGACACGTAGCCGTCGTAGCCGCTGCTGAGCAGGCTGTCGAGCTGCTCGGCGTTGCCGAGAATGTCGCCATCGCCGATCAGCACCCGGTGGCCGTCGAGGATGCTGGCCAGCGGCGCCTGGCTGTCTTCCACGCCGCTGATGTGCACCAGGCCCGTCAGCGCCGGGAAGAACTCCTGCTCGCCGGCCAGATGGTGGTGGAAGGTGTCATGCACCAGGCGGAACACGTCCAGGCCGCCGATGGCCTTGATCGCCTCTACCGCGGTGCGCTTGCGGCGCAGCGCCGATTGCTCGAAGCCCAGCGGCTCGACGAAGCCCAGCAGGCCATGCTCGCGCAGTATCGGCGCCAGCTCGGTGAGCGCCGTGCGCAGGCCGGCGGCGCGTTCGGCGCTGCTGCGGCTGTCAGCCTCGTTGAACGGGCACAGCACCAGGCCCCGCGCACCGCAGTCGCGGGCGTAGGCCGCGAGCTTCAGGGCCTGGGCGCGGCGTTGGTCGTTCCAGATATCGAAGGGGTACAGGGCGTTGATCGACAGCACGCTGACGCCCTCGGCGGCGCACAGCTGGCGCACGGTTTCGGCGGGCGTGCCGTCTTCTATCTCGACACCCTTGAGGTCGTTGCGGATCTCGATGGCATCGGCCTTCAGCGCCACCGCCAGCTGGATGAACTCGGCCAGGGGCAGGCGCGGGGCAACCATGCGGTTGAGGGCGAAACGCAGGGGCTGGCGCATTCTTGTTGTTCTCCTGAGTTGGCAAACCGTGTGTGGGGAAAGCGGGCGTAGTCAGAGGTCCAGCAGCCACTCGTGCTGCGGGTCATTGTTGAACTGCCACACCCGGCGCGGGCCGGCCATGACATTCAGGTAATAGCTCTCGTAGCCATACGGCACGCTGACCGGGTGGTAGCCCTCGGGCACCACCACCAGGTCGTTGTTTTCCACGGCCATGGCCTGGTCGATGCTGCGGTCGTCGGTGTACACGCGCTGGAACACGAAGCCCTGGGGCGGGTTGACCTGGTGGAAGTAGGTTTCTTCCAGGAAGCTCTCGGCGGGCAGCGCGTCGCGGTCGTGCTTGTGCGGCGGGTAGCTGGAGCTGTGCCCCGATGGCGTGCGCACCTCCACCACCAGCAGCGAGTGGGCCACCGCGGTGTCCGGCAGGATGTCGCACACGTAGCGGGTATTGGCGCCCTTGCCGCGGGTGCTGCGCTTCATGCTCTGGGCGCTGATGACCCGCGCCTGCAACTCGCCGGCCGGCGCACCGGGGGCGGCGCACACCGCCACCTGCACATCGCTCAGCGCCTGCAGGCGCGCCTGGCTGCCGCTGGGCAGGTACACCGCCCACGGCGATTTGTCCTCGAATACCGATTGCCGTTCACCCAGGTTGTCCCAGCTGAACGCGCCCTGCACCGGTGCCTCGCCGGCAATGCTGGCGCGGCCACTGAGCAACACCACGCACAGTTCCTGGCTGCCGGCGTGCAGCGGCAGGCTTTCGCCCAGGCTCAGGCGGTGGGCGCTGAAACCCACGTATTCCAAAGCGCCCTCGGCCAGGCGTACCACTTCCTGGCCCTGCTTATTACTCTTCACCAGCAGGCTCATGCTGCAGTCCTCCGTTGCCGGGCCTGGGCAAGCAAGGTGCTCAGGGTGTCGTAGCCTTTCTTGGCGTAGAAGTAGCTGGGGGCCACGGCCGGGTCCTGCTCGGCCTCCACCACCAGCCAGCCGTTGTAGTCCACCGCCAGCAGCTCGTCGAGCAGCGGTGCGAAATCGATGTCGCCATCGCCCGGCACGGTGAACGTGCCGTTGACGATGCAGTCGGGGAAACTCCAGAGGTTGTTGCGCGCCAGCTGCACCACTGGCTGGCGCACGTCCTTGAAGTGCACGTGGCACACGCGCTTGATGTGCTTGCGCAGCACCACCAGCGGGTCGCCGCCACCCATGAAACAGTGGCCGGCGTCGAACAGCAGGCCCACCTGCTCACCGGTCAGCGCCATCAGCGTGTCGATGTCTTCGGGCGCTTCCACGTAGGCGCCCATGTGGTGGTGGTAGGCCAGGCGCACGCCTTGGCTCAGGGTGTAGCTGGCCAGCTCGTCGAGCTTGGCGGCGTAGGTTTTCCAGGCCGCTTCGCTGTGGAAGCGCGGGCGCTCCACCAGGCGGATGCGGCTGCCTTGGATAGAGTCGGCCACCTCGCCGTACACCAGCACGTTGGCGCCGTTGGCGGCCAGCAGCTGTACATGGCTGGCGATGGCGTCGATTTCCTCGGCGGCCGAACGCTGCGCCAGGCGCCCCGAATACCAACCCGACACCAGCGCCAGGTCATAGGGCTTGAGCACCTGGGCCACGCCCTGAGCGTCCTTGGGGAATTTGCCGTTGAGCTCGAAGCCTGCGTAGCCGATGGCCTTGCCTTCGCTCAGGGCCGTGCTCAGCGGGGTTTCGCCGCCCAGGGACGGCAGGTCGTCGTTGCTCCAGGAAATCGGGTTGATGCCGATACGAATCGCGGATGGCATGGCTGCACCTGTTGTTGTTATCGGTGGGGTGACACTCAGCGGCCGTGACGGGCCGAGCGCCAGGCTTCGATCAATTGGCTGAACCGCTGGCGTACAGCCGCCACCAGGCCGGCGTCGTCCAGCTCGCCCTGGAACCAGGCGCGGCTGGGCTCATGGAAAATCGTGCGGCCCACCGCAAAGCCGCGGCAGGTGGTGCTGGCGGCCGCCTGGGCGAAGCCCTCGGCGAGGTCGCTGGCCGGCGCGTTCAGGCCCAGCAGCACCACGCCCCGGCAATAGGGGTCGCGTTCGTTGATCAAGGCGTCCAGGGCCTGCCACTGCTCGGCGCTCTGGGCCTCGATTTTCCACCAGGCCGGGTAGATGCCCAGGTTGTACAAGCGCTTGATGGCGCGGTAGAGCACGTCGGGGTGGGCGCCGGGCAGGTCCTTGGGCGGTATGACTTCCAGCAGCAGTTCGTGGCCGCTGGCGATGGCCGCCTCGTACAGGCCGCGGATCTGCGCCTCCTGTTCCAGGCGCAACAGGGGTTCGTCGTCCGGGTGGAATTGCACCAGGCACTTGATGATTTGCTCGGTGGGCCAGGCAATCAGGTTGCTGGCCACCGAACGGCCGTGCTCGAAGGCCAGCGGCCGCGAACCCTGCACCTCCACCGGGCGGGCGATCCACCAGCCGCGGCCAGTGGCGGCGTTGAGGCTGTCCTGGCCGAAGCGCTGGTCCGCCAGCAGGCCGACGTCGGCGGCGATGCCGCGCGTGGCCAGGTCCGCCTCCACCTCTTCGATGGCGCGCAGGAACAGTTGCTTCAGCGCAGGGATGGTCGCCAGGTCGCGGCCCGCCTGCTGCGCCAGCTCCACCAGCTGCCCGCGGTGGTCGAAGGCGAAGATGAACAGCTGTTGCCACTGCTTGCGCGGCACCGTGACCCGGTGCAGGCGCTGCAGGGTTTCGTCCTTGTCCGGGCGGGTGATGGGCACCGCGCTGTTGAACAGGTAGTCCAGTTCCGCAGGCGTCGGCATGGCCGGGGCGCAGGCATGGCGCGAGACCACCAGGCCACCGCAGGCGTTCGCCAGCTGGCAGCAGCGGGCGTCGTCGGCATCGTTCAGCCAGCCGCTGAGGAAGCCGGACATGAAGGCATCGCCAGCGCCCAGCACGTTGAGCACTTCGACGCGGGTGCCGGGGTGAATTTCGCCATCTTCCAGGCGCGCCGGAATAGCGCCGTGAATCACCGTGCAGCCTTGGGCGCCGAGCTTCACCACCAGCGTGGCGGCGCTCAGTTCGCGCACGGTGCGCAGCGCGGTGAGCAAATCGGTGCTGCCGCCGGCGATGAGGAATTCCTCCTCGGTGCCGACGATCAGGTCAAAGCGCGGCAGGATGCGCTGCACGTGGGCGCTGACCTTGTGGTCGGCGACGAAGCGCGTCTCGCCGTCAGCCTTGCCCGCCAAGCCCCACAGCACCGGGCGGTAGTCGATATCGAGGATGCGCTTGACGTTGTGCCGCTCGGCGTAGTCCAGCGCCTGGCTACTGGCCTTGAACACGCCGTCGGTGGAGAAATGCGTGCCGGTGATCAGTAGCGCCTTGCTGGCGGCGATGAAGTCCTCGCGCACGTCTTCGGCGCGCAGGGCCATGTCGGCGCAGTTTTCGCGGTAGAACACCAGGGGGAAGGTTTCGCGGTCCTTGAGGCCCAGCAGCACCATGGCGGTGAGGCGCTCGGGGTCGACCTTGATGGCCGAGGTGTCGCAGCCTTCACGTTGCAGCGACTCCACCAGGAACCGGCCCATGTGGTCGTCCCCTACCCGGCTCAGCATGGCCGACTTGAGCCCCAGCCGCGCGGTGCCGAAGGCGATGTTGGCGGACGAGCCGCCCAGGTACTTGGCGAAACTGGCGACGTCTTCCAGCCTGGCGCCCACCTGTTGGGCGTAAAGGTCGACGCCCAGGCGCCCCAGACAAATCAGATCCAATTGACGCCCAGTCGCAAAACGAGTCTGGCCCATGCTGGCTCCTGTTATTTTTATCAGCCTGCGCACCGGCCAATGGCGGCCGATGTCGTTGTCTTGGGTCCAGATTAGAACGGCTTTTCCACCGAATCAACTTTTTTTCCATAAAAATTTTATGCGGAATTTATTTTCTATTTTCAATCCCGCATACTGGCCTTGAGCGCTTCTGGCGGGTTTGCCACGGGAACTGGACCTTTTGCTCAGGTTTTTTTTCTTGCCTACCCTGTAGACTGCGCGAGCCAATTGCTTGAAGCCCCAGAAGGATAAGAACATGTCCCGCCCCGATCAGCCGGCCCCCAGCGAGCCAACCGCCGCCAGCGCCCCGGCCACCGCCGAGCAGCTGCTGCAACTGATCACCCGTGAGTACGAAGGGCTGCCGCGCCAGCTCAAGCGCATCGCCAGCTACATGAGCCAGCAGAGCGACCGCATCATGGTCGACCGCATCAGCGACATCGCCGGCGAATGCGAGGTGCACCCCTCGGCCATCGTGCGCTTTTCCCAGCGGTTCGGCTTCAGCGGCTTCAGCGAAATGCAGGCGCTGTTCCGCGAGGCCTACACGCACAAGACCACGCCGGTGCAGAACTACCAGCAGCGCATTCGCAACCTGATCGCCAACAAGTCGCAGAAGACCAGCGGCGCCGACCTTGCCCGCGAGTGCATCGATGCCACCCTGTCGGGCATCGAGCGCCTGGGCGGCGAACTGGACGACGTGGCCTTCGAGAAGGCCGTCGACCTGGTGGTCAACGCCGAGAATATCTACGTGGTCGGCGTGCGCCGCTCGTTCGCGGTGGCCGACTACCTGGTCTATAACCTGCAGCACACCAACAAGCGCATTCACTTGGTGTCCGGCCTGGGCGGCAGCTACCGCGAGCAGATGCGCAGCGTACGCCAAGGTGACCTGGTCATCGCCATCAGCTTCACCCCCTACGGCAAGGAAACCCAGCACTGCCTGCGCATTGCCCAGCACCACCTGGCCAAGACCCTGATCATCACCGACTCCAACCTATCGCCCCTGGCCAAGCGCGCCAACAGCGTGCTGCTGGTGAACGAAGGCAGCTCCTTCGCCTTCCGCTCCCTGAGCGCCACGCTGTGCCTGTGCCAGGCACTGTTCATCGCCGTGGCCTACCGGCTGGAGTTGAAGGTGGATGAAATGCACGAGCAGGTGGGGTTCGAGGATTAACGCGGGGGCGGTGTGAACACCTTCACGTAGCAGCTGCCGCCAGGCTGCGTCCGCGCCCTATGCCCCAGCAAAAGTGTAGTGTTTTGTATCTGTCGGATTGACCCACAGCCTAAACACCAACACGCTACCGCACCTGAACAGCATGGGTATCAGGGACGCGGTAATGGTGATGGACAACGCGACAAAATGGCTTCTGCTCGAGGGCATCCTGCCACTGCTGGGTGCCGCCATTCTTTACCTGCTGATGGGGCTTTCCAGCTATGTAGTCAGCAGCCAGGGCAGGTTCACGTTTCATTGGGTGCAGGCCTTCGATCCATTGGGCTGGCTTTACGGCGGCACTATCATCGCCGTACAGGCAGGCATCAAAACGTTGTCACTCAAGGAGCCTGGGGTGCTACCTGCTGCCTGCTTCACCGTCTCCGCCGTCTGCCTGCTGATCTTGATGGCGGCGATGACCGAGCGTGGGAAAAATCAGGGATGGTTACCCCCCGCCCGGCTAAAAACTTTCTCGGTCTTGCTGGTCATCGTTATTTTGTGCGCCGGTTACCAGGCGCAGACCATGATCACTGGAGAAATGCAATGAAAGGCACGACCGCTCCGTCGCTGACCCCCGCAGAAGTCGACACTATCCTCAACTATTACCGTATCACCCACCCCAGCGCACAGGCCCCGGATATCGATGCCTTGAAAAGTACCCTGGAGCGCTTCGAGCCGCCTGCAACTGCCCCGGAAGTCGACTCCCACATTGCCACCCGCCTGGCGACTGCGCTGAGCGGTGGCGCAGCGGCGGGGCTGGCGGCCGCTTTGATTGCACCGATGATGCCGCTGGCCATTCTTGCCAGCGCGCTGGCCGGCGGGTGGTTGGGTTGGCGAATGGGCAAGACACCGGCGACCAGCACCGCTCACCCCAACAACTGACTCAACACCGCCCGCAACTTCCCCGCCTTCACCGGCTTGTTCAACAGCGGTGCCCCCAGCCGCTGCAACTGCCGGCGGCACTGGTCGCTGCGCTCGGCGGTAATCATCACCACCGGGATGGCCTGGGCAAAGTGTTCGCGCAGGTGGCGGGCAACCTCGCAGCCGGTGACGCCGTGGTCCAGGTGGTAATCGGCGATGATCAGCTCCGGGGCCTGGCCCTGCAGGGCTGCCAACGCGGCGGTCTCGTCGGTGGCGGTGACCACCTCGCAGCCCCACTGGCCCAGCAGGTCAGCCATGCTGCGCAGAATGTCGGGCTCGTTGTCCAGCACCAGCAGGCGCCGGCCCGGCAGCGGGTTGCCCAGGCGTTGTTGGGGCACGGGGCTGGGCGCCGGCGGTTGCGCGGTCAGCGGCACGAGGATGCTGAACATAGAACCGCGGCCCGGGGTGGAACGCACCTGCACGCTGCTGTCGAGAATGCGCGCGATGCGCTCCACAATCGCCAGGCCCAGGCCGACGCCCTTGCGCTCGGCGGCGCGCCCCACTTCCAGCTGGTTGAATTCAAGGAAAATAGCCTGCAGCTGGTCGGCGGCAATGCCACGCCCGGTGTCCCACACCTCGATGCGCAGCTGGTCGCCGCGCCGCCGCGCGCCGAGCAATATGCGCCCCTGCTCGGTGTAGCGGCAGGCGTTGCTGAGCAGGTTGCGCAGGATGCGCGTCAGCAGCCGCAGGTCAGTGCGCACGGCAAAGCGCCCGCAGCGCAGACTCAGGCCCAACCCGGCGGCTTCGGCCACCGGCTGGAATTCCGAGGCCAGCGGTGCCAGCACCTCATCCAGGCGGTATACGTCGACATCCGGCTTGATCGCGGCCTGGTCCAGGCGCGAGATGTCCAGCAGGTCGGTGAGCAAATCCTCGGCGCCTTCCAGCGCCTGGTGCGTACGCTCCACCAGGCCCTTCTCGGCGCTGGGCAACGCGCGTTCGCGCAAGGTGGAAATGAGCAGCCGCGCCGCGTTCAGCGGTTGCAGCAGGTCGTGGCTGGCAGCGGCCAGGTACTTGTCCTTGCTGAGGTTGGCGGCCTGGGCGGCGTCGCGGGCCTCGCGCAGTTCTTCGGTGCGCTCGCTGACGCGCCGCTCCAGCTCGTCGTTAAGCTCTTGCAGGCGCAGGGACAGCGCCTGGTAACGGTTGCGCTCGGTTTCCAGCTCCTGCAGGCGTGCGGCAAGTTCGGGGTAATGGCTTTTGCGCACCGAATGGTTGGTCAGCCCCAACAACCCGGCCAGGGCCTGCTGGCGCGGGTCAGAGGGCTTCGCCAAAGACCACCTCGACGTCACGCTGACTGGACTGGCGCGGGTTGGTAAGGATGCACGGGTCGTGCATGGCGTGGTGCGACAGGAACGGAATGTCCGCCACCCGCACGCCATGCAGGCCCAGGGTTTCGTGGAAGCCGATGGCGTGCTTCAGGGCGATCAGGTGTTCAACCAGGCGCTGGCGAATCTGCGCGTGGTTAAGGCCGCGGCAGTCGATGCCGCAGGTCTGGGCGATGACCTGGAAGCGCTCGGGCGCGGCGCTGTAGTTGAAGGCCACCACGTGCTCTACCAGCACCGCGTTGCACAGCCCGTGAGGCAGGTCGAGAAAGCCGCCCAGGCTGTGGGACATGGCGTGCACTGCGCCAAGGATGGCGTTGGAAAACGCCAGCCCGGCCTGCATGCTGCCCAGCATGACCTTCTCGCGCAGGCCCAAATCCTGCGGGTTGGCGATCATCTGCACCAGGTGGCCGTTGATCAGGCGGATGGCCTCCAGCGCATGGGGGTCGGTGAGCGGCCCGTGGCCGGTGGAGACGAAGGCTTCGATAGCGTGCACCAGCGCGTCAATGCCGGTACAGGCCGACAGGAACGGGTCCATGCTCAGGGTGGTCTCGGGGTCGATAAGCGCCACGTCCGGCACCGCGCCCTTGCTGACGATGGAGATTTTCATGCGCCGTTCCTGGTTGGACAGGATGACGAACTGCGAGACGTCCGCCGAAGTACCGGCGGTGGTGGGAATCAGGATCAGCGGCGGGCTGGGCACGCGCAGGGTGTCGACGCCCTCGAATTCCAGAATGTGGCGGTCATGGGCAACGACAATGCCGATGGCCTTGGCGCAGTCCATGGGGCTGCCGCCGCCCACCGCGACGATCACGTCACAGTGCTCGGCGCGGTAGCGCTCGGCGCCCAGCATCACCTCTTCCACCCGCGGGTTGGGCGACACCGTGCTGTACAGGCAGTAGTCGATGCCCTCGCCCGCCAGGCTGGCCTCGACGTCGGCCACCCAGCCGGCAGCCACCACCCCCGGGTCGCTGACCAGCAACACCTTGCGGGCGCCGAAATTCTTCGCGTAGTTGGCCACGTGATGGCGGCAACCGGCGCCAAAGATGATTTCCGGGGAGACGAATTTGCGCAGCTGGCTGATGGCAGGGCTCATGTCTGTTCTTCTGGCAGGGACAGTTGGGCTCAGGGTAATGCATTGCCGGGGCAATGCGCAGCCCGCCCGCCACCGCCCCTCTACTACTTTGGTACTGGTATGGCAGGCCGAAAGCAGCATTGGCAAATGCCTGCGATGCGCCCTGTAATGCGCGCATAACTAGAAAGAGCATCGCCACCATGATTCGCTTCCTTGCCTCCCTGCTTTGCCAAGCCGCGCTCGGCCTGGCCTTCGGTTGCCTCGTCGCCAACTTTGCCCACGCCGAAAACCCGCCACCCGGCCAGCGCGGCAGGCTTGTTCGTGCGCTGTGATACCCTGTTCCAGGCCCTTTGCCCACAACAAGAACAGCCGACGCCCATGTACCGATTCCTGATTGCCGACGACCACCCGTTGTTCCGCGAGGCCATGGCCCGCGTGCTGCTCGACGCGTTCGAGGGCTGCGAGGTGCTGGAAACCGCCGACCTGGACAGCACCCTGCACCTGACCCGGCAGCACGATGACCTGGACCTGATTCTGCTCGACCTGAACATGCCTGGCATGCACGGCCTGGGTGGCCTGCTCAACCTGCGCAACGCGACACCGACCATTCCGGTGGTGGTGGTCTCGGCCGAGCAGGACAAGCAGGTGGTGCTGCAGGCCATCACCTACGGCGCCGCCGGTTTCATCACCAAATCGTCACCACGGGCGCAGATGACCAGCGCCCTGACCCAGGTGCTGGAGGGCGACGTGTATTTGCCCGCGGACATCATTCGCAGCGGCGCCGGGCGCCCGCTGCAGGCCGGCACGCCGACGCCGGGGCTGTCGGTGGCGCTACTGGAAGCGCTGACCCGCAAGCAGTTGCAGGTACTGGAGCGCATGACCAAGGGCGAATCGAACAAGCAGATCGCCTGGCACCTGGAAATCGCCGAGACCACGGTGAAGGCCCATGTGTCGGCGATCCTGCGCAAGCTCAACGTGCACAACCGGGTGCAGGCGATTCTCAGCGCTGGCGAGATCGACTTCGCGGCCTACCTGCGGCGTTGACTACATCCTGTGGGAGCTGGCTTGCCAGCGAGCTGGTGGGGCCATAAAAGCTCGCTGGCAAGCCAGCTCCCACAAGACGGCCGCTGCTACGGGGGCCGTGCCGGCCCTCAATAGGCCAACGGAAACTCGCCGCACTCGCTCCACGCCAGGAACTGCGCCTCGTCCATCGGCCGGGCGAAGAAATAGCCCTGGGCCTCGTCGCAGCCATACTCGCGCACCAGTTGCAGGCAACGGAAAGTCTCCACGCCTTCGGCCACGGTGCGGTAGCCCAGCTCGCTGGCCAGCTTGAGAATTGAACGGGCGATCTTCTGGTAGCGCGGGTTGTCCTCGATACCGGTCACCATCGAGCGGTCGAGCTTGACCACGTTGGCGGGAATTTCGTGCAGGTACGAGAAGTTGCTGTAGCCCGAGCCGAAATCGTCGATGGCCACGTCCATGCCCAGCCCGCGAATCTGCGCCAGTTCGCCCAGCACCTTGGGGTTGGAGCGCAGCCATTCACCCTCGGTGATCTCCACTTCCACGCGGTGCGGGTCGATACCGTGCTGCTGGCACAGGCGGCGCAAGGTGCCGCTCACGTCATGGCCGTCGAAGTCCATGGGCGACAGGTTGATGGACAGCTGGCTCAGGGTCTGCCCGCGCCATTGCGCGAGTTTGCCCAGCGCCGTGTCGATGACCCAGCGGGTGACTTCGTGGATCATGCCGTTGCGTTCCAGCACCGGAATGAACTCGGCCGGTGACACACGGCCCAGGCGCGGGTGCTGCCAGCGCAGCAGCACCTCGGCGCTCACCTGGGCGCCGTCACCAATGGCGAAGCGTGGCTGGAAGTGCAGGCTCAGTTGCCCGTCGGCCATGGCCTCGGTGATGTCGGCAGCCAGGTAGAAACTGCGCCGGTACTCCGCGTCGCGCACCGGGTCGTACGCGGCCCAGCGCTGGCCGGCCAGCACCGCCAGCTCGGTGGCGTACATGGCCTTGCGCAACACGTCGCGCAGGGCCAGCGGTTCCAGTTCGAAGTCGACACTGCCGGCGCGCACCGTGGGGTGGATCGGCACGGTGTCGAGCAGGGCCGGCTGGCGCAGGGTGTCCACCAGGCCTTCGATGAACGCAGGGAAGTCATCCAGGCCGGCGCTGATCACGAAGGCGAAGCGCTTGACGCCAATATGGTACAAACGTGCCACACCGTCCAGTTGCTGGTTCAACCGCGCCGAAATGCAGCGGATGATGCCCTCGAACGGCGCCAGGCCCATGGCCAGGGTCATGTCATGGGCCCAGTGCATGTCCAGCGCGTCGATCAACACCAGGGTGCGCCCCTCGCCCGGGTGCTGGCTGGCCAGTACGCCCAGGTCGGTGGCGAACTGTTCGCGATTGGGCAGCCCGCTGATGGGGTCCAGTCGCGAAGCCGCCGATGGCTGAGCGTAAGCGTGTTGAAGCATGTGTAACTCCTGCAGGGCCGGTCAGGCAACGAACGGTCGTCACATAATAGCGAATTAACATCGCCAGAAACTGATGGGCGACAAGGTTTTATCGGCAGCCTTCGCCCTGACGTTAGGGAAATCACCTGTTAGGATTAGGCGCTTAAAGCTTTCAGCCACCCTGAATGGATATCGCGATGCTCACCGCCTTGCTGTTTGACCTTGATGGCACCCTGACCGACACCGACAAGCTGCACCTGCTGGCCATACAGCAACTGCTGGCCGAAGAAGGCCGGGACTTTACCGAAGAAGATTTCGTCAAGCACTGCAGCGGCCAGGCCAACCCGGCCATGTGCCGCAACCTGTTTCCGGAGCGCTCGGTAGCCGAGCACCAACTGTTTGCCGACCGCAAGGAAGAACGCTTCCGCCAGCTGTCGCCGCAACTGGCGCCACTGGCCGGCCTGCCGCGCCTGCTGGAGTTCGCCGAAGCCCAGGGCATCGGCAAGGTGGTGGTCACCAACGCCCCGCGCGCCAACGCCGACCACATGCTGGGCGCACTGGGCATCGCCGCGCGCTTCCACAGCGTGGTGGTGGCTGAGGAACTGCCACGGGCCAAGCCCGACCCGCTGCCCTACCTCACCGGCCTGGAACGCCTGGGCGCCCGCGCCAGCGATGCCATTGCCTTCGAGGATTCGGTGCCGGGCCTGACCGCGGCGGTCAAGGCCGGCATCTTCACCGTGGCCCTGACCACCAGCCAGAGCCGCGAAACCCTGCTGGCGGCCGGCGCGCACCTGGTGATCGAGGACTTCAACGACGAGCGCCTGTGGCAGGCCATCGCCGAGTTGCAGGCGGCGACCTGAGGCTTATGCCCCCAGCCGCGCGGTCACTTCGTTGAGCTGACGCGACAGGTCGTGCAGGCGCCGGCTGGCGACTTCGGTGCGCTGCACGTTGTCCTGGTTGGTGCTGGCGATCTGAGTGATGTCGGTGAGGTTGCGCGAGATGTCCTCGGCCACCGAGGTCTGCTCTTCGGCCGCCGTCGCAATCTGCCGGTTCATGTCGCGTATCGCCTCCACCGACGAGGTGATGCGCTTGAGCATCTCCCCGGCCTGGGTCACCTGGGCCACGCCCTCCTCGCTGCGCGACTGGCCGTTCTGAATGGCCTTCACTGCGTCGCTGGCACCGGCCTGCACGGCGTTGATGATCTGGTTGATCTCGATGATCGACGCCGCCGTACGCTGGGCCAGGCTGCGCACTTCGTCGGCGACCACGGCGAAACCACGGCCCGCCTCACCCGCCCGTGCCGCCTCGATGGCCGCGTTCAGCGCCAGCAGGTTGGTCTGCTCGGCGATGCCGCGAATCACTTCCAGCACCTTGCCGATGCGCGCGCTGTCGTTTTCCAGCAGGCCAATCACCTGGGCGGTAGTGGAGATCTCGCCGCGCATGTGGGTAATCGTCTCGATGGTGGCGCGCATCACCTGCTCACCCTGGTGCGCCGAGGCGTCGGCCTGGTCGGCGGCCTGCGCCGCGTCCACGGCGTGGCGTGCCACTTCCTGGGCGGTGGCAGACATCTCGTTCATGGCCGTGGCCACCTGGTCGGTGCGGTTGAACTGGTCGTGGGTGCCTTGCGACATCTGCCCGGCAATGCCGTGCAGGTCGGCGCTGGCGCCATCCAGGTCACCGGCGTTGCGCTTGAGGCCGGTGAACGTCTCGGCGAGGAAGTCGCGCAGGGTATTGGCGGCCAGGGCCAGGCGGCCCAGTTCGTCCTGGCGGCGGCTGTCGACGCGCTGGTTGAACTGGCCGCGGCTGAGCTCGGCCACGTAGTCGATCAGTTGCTGGATCGGTACCACCAGGAAGCGGCTCACCAGCACCAGGCTCAGCAGGCCAATCAACAGCCCCGACACCACCAGCACCACCAACCCGCCCCACACGGTGCTATCGGCCGCATCACGAATAGCCCCGGCCTGCTGCTCGCCGGCCTTGCGGATCTGGCTGACCAGCGCGCTCATCTGGTCGCTGACAGCGCGGTCCACGCCCTTCACCGCTGCATCGCCGACACTGGCCTCGCCACCGGCGGCGGCAAACGCATCGCGCCCACGCTGGTAGGCATCACCCAAGGCCCGGTGCTCGTCGCGCAGGCGCTGGATATCGGCTTTCAGCCCGGCATCGATACCCGGCTGGGCGGCCAGGCGGCCGAGAATATCCTGCACGTCACGCTGACGGTCCTGGAACTGACCCCAGTATTGCGCCAGGTCCGAAGGCTGCTTGCCGCGCAGCAGCACGTTCTTCCATTCCTGTACCTGGATCTTGAACTGCAGGTTGGCCTCGTCGATCAACTGCGAGGTGCGCAGCGGCCCCTCGATCAACTGATGGTAGTCTCGCACCCCGTTGGCCAGCAGGTGAAAGCAGGACAGGGCAATCAGCAGCATCGCCAGCAGGCTGCCGCCGATCAGGGTCAGCATTTGGGCTTTCAGGGATTTGCGCACGAACATCGACAGGGCACTCATGACAGGGATAAAGCACCGCGGCTGGGTGCGCGGTGTCGAAGACGTCCCTTTCTTCATGCAGTAAAAAACGATGCTTCATGCCACGCATCGGCGGCGTTGCCGATGACTTGAATGCAGTTCGTCGGCAGGCCATTGGCCATCCTTGGTTGGGGAATTTATATGGCAAATCAATGACAAATTGATGACAGAACAACCATTTGAAGACAGCGCTTAGCTGGCTTGTGATCTGCTGTTGACCTGGCTTGTGATCCGCAGTTGATCTGCTTGTGATCTGGCTTGTGATCTGGCTTGTGATCTTGATTGTATGCCCCGTAAAGCGCCCGGGCCGACTGGAGGCGTCGATCAACGGGCTGCCCGCAGGGCCGAGGCCGCAGGCCGAAGAGACGGTAACCCGCAGGCTTCTATAGCGGGTGCCGTCTGCCCGTTGAGCGGCGCCGGAAGGAGGGGACCCGTAGCGCAGCGTAGGGCCCAAGCAGGGGCAAGCGTTTTTTGCTTACTTTTTTTGGCGTCTGAAAAAAAGTGAGTCGGCGTAAGGCCGAAACAGTCGGTGGTCGCACCGCGAAAATGGATATGTCCGAAATCGCCGAAGCGGGAAACCAAATCCGCTACGCCGTGGACCGCTCGGTCAACGCCTCCAGTCGGCCCTGGCGCTTTATGGTCACGGGATCAAGATCAAGGGTGGCCGGCGTGATGCGCGATAGCGCGATAGCGTGATGCGAGCCCCCCACACAGTCAGGCACAATGGCAGTTTTCCCTGGCCTGAGGAATACGCCCTTGCCCCTGCACATCCGCCCCGCCACCGCCGCCGATGCCGAACTGATCCTGGGCTTCATCACTGAACTGGCCATCTACGAAAAAGCCGAGCACGAAGTGGTCGCCAACGTCGACGACATCCGCCGCAGCCTCGCTGACCCGGAAGGCTACGCCCGCGCGCTGGTGTGCTCGCTGGACGACGAACCGGTCGGCTTTGCCCTGTATTTCCTCAGCTACTCCACCTGGCTGGGCCGCAAGGGCATTTACCTGGAAGACCTGTACGTGTCGTCCAGGCACCGCGGCGTGGGCGCCGGCAAGGCGCTGCTCAAGCACCTCGCGCAAATCGCCCACGACAGTGGCTGTGGCCGCCTGGAATGGAGCGTGCTGGACTGGAACGAGCCGGCGATCAAATTCTACGAATCCATCGGCGCCGCCGCGCAGCCGGAGTGGATTCGCTACCGCTTGGCCGGCGATTCGCTGCAGGCTTTCGCCCAGGCCGACTAGACTGGCTGGCAACTGGATAGAAGGAGACGTTCCATGTTGCCACGCTCGATTGCCCTCGCCGCCTGCCTGTGCCTGCCGTTGCTGGCCCAGGCCGCGCCGCTGACCCTGAAAACCCCGGATGGCGACGACAACGCCCTGTTGCGCCAGGCCAACGCCGCCAATACCGGCGACTGCGGCGGCGAGAATGTGTCGCCGGCGCTTGGCTGGAGCAATGCGCCCCAGGGCACCCAGAGTTTCGCCCTGGTGATGCATGACCCCGATGGCCAGAAAGGCCTGGGGGTGAACCATTGGGTGCACTACGGCATCAAGGCCGGCACCCATGAACTGGGCGCCGATGCCAGCCTCAAGGGCAAGCTGGAAGGCGTGGGCGGCACCAATAGCAAGGGCCTCACCACTTACAGCGGGCCGTGCCCGCCGGTGGGCGAGAACCCACATCACTACGTGATTCAGCTGTATGCCCTGGACCTGGCGCCGGATGCCTTGCCGGCGGGGCTGACGCGTGATGACCTGCTGGCGAAGATCAAGGGGCATATCCTGGCCAACACCAGCGTGGTAAGGCGCTACGGTCGGTAGACCCCGCTGCCCTCATCGCGACCAAGGTCGGCTCCTACCGGGGTAGGAGCCGACCTTGGTCGCGATGGCGGCGCTACCGTATCAGCGCAGCAGGAAATTCCCCGGCCCCACCTGCCCGTCAATCACCGGCACCAACGCCTCGTCCTTCAAGTTCACCCCCGACAACTGCCGGCGCCACGCCTCACGCATCAGGTACAGCAGCTTGTGCGCGGCCATGGCGTAGCTCATGCCCTCCAGCCGCACGTTGGAAATGCAATTGCGCGCCGCGTCATTGAGGCCGGCGCGCGGCGCGTAGGTGAAGTACAGCCCTAGGCTGTCAGGCGAGCTCAAGCCCGGCCGTTCACCGATCAGGATCACCACCATGCGTGCGCCCAGGCGCTCGCCGATCTCGTCCGCCACCGCTACCCGCCCCTGCTCCACCAGGCTCACCGGCGCCTGGCGCCAACCTTCGGCGGCGGCCAGTTCGTCGATGCGCTGCAGCATCGGCAGGCTGTGCCGGTGCACGGCCAACGACGACAAACCGTCGGCGATCACCACTGCCAGGTCGTAGCCTTCGGGGTTGAGCTGGCGGTGCTCGTCCAGCAGCGCCGCAGACGGCGCATCCAGGCGCCGGCCCAGGTCCGGGCGCTGCAAATAGACGTGGCGGTCGCCGGCACCGCTGTGCAGCAACAAGGCCTGGCCGTTGAGGCTGGCGGCCAGGGCCTGGCGGTCGAAGGGGGTGTGCACCGCGTCCCGCGCCTGGGCGTGGGCGTACTGGAAATCCAGCTGCGCGGCGCTGGGCAGGCTGGTACCGGCACGGCCCAGGGCGATGCGCGCAGACGTCAGGCTGCGCAGTTGCTGCCAGGGGTCGGCCTGGGCCGGTTGCTTGTGGTCATCGCTCATGGCTTAGCCTCACTTCAACTGTGCCAGGGCCTGGCGAAACGCTGGCGGCAGGCCCTTGCCCAGCTGCAGCGTACCGTCGCCCTGGGTCATGATCTGCATGCGCGCCAGCCACTCCTCGTACTCCGGCGCCGGGCGCAAACCTAAGGTCTTGCGCGCGTACAAGGCGTCGTGGAACGAAGTGGTCTGGTAGTTGAGCATGATGTCGTCGGAGCCGGGAATGCCCATGATGAAGTTGATGCCGGCCACGCCCAGCAGGGTCAGCAGCATGTCCATGTCATCCTGGTCGGCTTCGGCGTGGTTGGTGTAGCAGATGTCGCAGCCCATCGGCACGCCCAACAGCTTGCCGCAGAAGTGATCCTCCAGGCCGGCGCGGATGATCTGCTTGCCGTTGTACAGGTACTCGGGGCCGATGAAACCGACCACGGTGTTCACCAGGAACGGCTTGAAATGCCGGGCCACGGCGTAGGCGCGGGTCTCGCAGGTTTGCTGGTCGACGCCATGGTGGGCGTTGGCCGACAGCGCGCTGCCCTGCCCGGTCTCGAAGTACATGAGGTTCTGGCCGACCGTGCCGCGTTTAAGGCTCAGCCCCGCCTCGTAACCTTCGCGCAACAGTTCCAGGCTGATGCCGAAGCTGGCGTTGGCCGCCTCGGTACCGGCGATGGACTGGAACACCAGGTCCAGCGGCACGCCGCGCTCGATGGCGGCGATGGACGAGGTGACGTGGGTGAGCACGCAGGACTGGGTGGGAATCTCGTAACGCTGGATAACGCCGTCGAGCATCTTCAGCAGGTCGCTGATGGCGCTGAGGCTGTCGGTGGCCGGGTTGATGCCGATCATGGCGTCGCCGTTACCGTACAGCAGGCCATCGAGCACGCTGGCGGCGATACCAGCGGGGTCGTCGGTGGGGTGGTTGGGCTGCAGGCGGGTGGACAGCCGCCCGCGCAGGCCCACGGTGTTGCGGAATTGGGTGACCACGCGGATCTTCTGCGCCACCAGCACCAGGTCCTGCACGCGCATGATCTTCGACACCGCGGCGGCCATTTCCGGGGTAAGGCCCGGTGCCAGGGCGCGCAGCGTGGTTTCATCGGCGTCGTCGCCCAGCAGCCAGTCACGGAAACCGCCCACGGTCAGGTGGCTGACCGGGGCGAAGGCGGCGGCGTCGTGGCTGTCGATGATCAGCCGGGTCACCTCATCGCTTTCGTAAGGTATCAGTGCCTCGTTGAGGAAGCGCTTGAGCGGCACGTCCGCCAGGGCCATCTGCGCGGCCGCACGCTCGGCATCGCTGCCGGCGGCGACTTCGGCCAGGTAGTCACCGGACCGGGCGGGGCTGGCCTTGGCCATCAGCTCCTTGAGGCTGTCGAAACGCCAGGCCAGGCCACCCACGGTATGCACGAAACCACTCATTTCAAGCCTCCTTTCTCAAGCGTTGCCAGCAAGGGCGACCCGCGCCGCATTGCGGCCCAGCGAGATCTTGCAGAACACCGCACCTGCAATCATCAGGCCGGCAAACACACAGGCGATCTGGCCGTTGAACCACACCATGGCCACCAGGCACACCAGCGCCAGCACCAGGGCGATGCCCGGCACCACAGGATACCCCGGCGCGCGGAAGCTGCGCTCAAGGTTGGGCTCGATCTTGCGCAGGCGGAACAGGCTCAGCAAGCTGATGATGTACATTACGATAGCGCCGAACACCGACATGGTGATCATCGCCGCGGTCAGGCTCATGCCCTGCAGGTTCACCAGGCCGTCGCTGAAGATGGCCGCAATGCCCACCACGCCGCCGGCCAGGATGGCGCGGTGCGGGGTCTGGAATCGCGACAGCTTGGCCAGGCCGGCGGGCAGGAAGCCGGCACGCGCCAGGGCGAAGAACTGGCGCGAGTAGCCCATGATGATGCCGTGGAAGCTGGCCACCAGGCCGAACAGGCCGATCCACACCAGCATGTGCATCCAGTTGGAATTGTTGCCCACCACGGTTTTCATCGCCTGTGGCAGCGGGTCGTTGAGGTTCGACAGGGCTTTCCAGTCGCCCACGCCGCCGGCGAAGATCATGGTGCCGATGGCCAGCACCACCAGGGTCAGGATGCCGCTGATGTAGGCACGCGGAATGGTTTTCTTCGGGTCCTTCGCTTCTTCGGCAGCCATGGCCGCGCCTTCGATGGCGAGGAAGAACCAGATGGCGAACGGAATGGCGGCGAACACGCCCGACAGCGCGCCGAAGCTGAAGGTGTCACTGCCGGCCCAGCCGCCCAGCACGAAGTTGCTGAAGCTGAAGCCCGGCGCCACCACGCCCATGAACACCAGCAGTTCCAGCACCGCCAGGACGGTTACCACCAGCTCGAAGGTAGCGGCGATGTTGACGCCGATGATGTTCAGCCCCATGAACACCACGTAGGCACCGGCCGCCGCCCACTTGGGGTCCAGCCCCGGGAACTGTACGTTCAGGTAGGCGCCGATGGCCATGGCGATGGCCGGTGGCGCAAACACGAACTCGATCAGGGTGGCCATGCCGGCGATCATGCCGCCGCCCACGCCGAACGCGCGCAGGCTATAGGCAAACGGGCCACCGGCGTTGGGGATGGCGGTGGTCAGTTCGGTGAAGCTGAAGATGAAGCAGGTGTACATCACCGCCACCATCAGCGTGGTCACCAGGAAGCCCAGGGTGCCGGCGGTGCCCCAGCCGTAGCTCCAGCCGAAGTACTCGCCGGAAATCACCAGGCCCACGGCGATGCCCCACAGATGCAGGGTGCCCAATGTCGGTTTGAGTTGCGTGCTGCTCATTGTGTCGTACCTTCGAGAGGATGCCTGGAGCCCAGCATATCGAAGCATTTGCTTACAAGACTTGACCGGGAAAACCGGGTTTTGTGCCCTGCGGTCAAGTTTGGCGAAGGGTGCGCGATGGCGGGGCACGGCCTGCGGCCGACGCACCACAACGGCCCGCTCCCACAGGGTTACCGGAATTCCCAGTCAGGGGGCAGATAATTGCAGCTTATCGGCCGTTCAGGCCTCTACACCGCCGGAAACATGAACCCGGAACAACTCTTGCTTGAAGTTTTTTCATGATGCCCCTGCTGAAAAGGTAACCGCCATGACCCCTTCGCTGTTTTCACCCGCCGCGCACCCTGGCTCCCGGGCGAACAACCGTGGGGTGTTGTCGGCGGCGGCCAACGGCCTGGACCAGTTCATCACCCACCACGGCGGCGACCTGGACCGCGTGTTCGGCCACGCCGGCATCGACGCCGAGCAGCTGCGCCACCCCACGCTGAGCCTGGGCTTGCCCAACTATTGCCAGGTGCTGGAAGAGGCCGCGCGGCAGACCGGCTGCGACAATTTCGGCCTGCGCTACGGCGAGCAGTTCAAGCCTCAGGCCCTGGGCCTGCTGGGCTACGTGGGCCTGTGCTCGGCCACCCTGGAAGAGGCGCTGGTGAACTTCGCCCAGGCCTTCCCCTTCCACCAGCACAGCACCCTGATCCAGCTGGTGGACCAGGGCGAGTGTTACCGTTTCGACTACCAGGTGCGCCACGGCGCTATCCTGGAGAAGCGCCAGGACGCCGAACTGACCATGGGCATGGCCATGAACCTGGTGCGCCACGTGCTGGGGCAGCACTGGGCACCGCGCGAGGTGCAGTTCGAGCACGCGCGGCCCATGGACTGGCAGGAGCACCGCGCGGTGTTCGACGCGCCGGTGCGTTTTGACCAGCCGTGCAACGCCATCCTGATTCCCAAGCAGGACCTGCAGGGCAAGCCCATGCCGGGCCATGACCCGGTGCTGCTGATGCTGGTGATGGATGCCATTCGGCAACTGGGCGACGCCGACGCCGGCCCGGACCTGCTGGAGCAGGCCCGCCAGGCCATTCGCGCGGTGCTGCACCACGGCGAACCGGTGCTGGAACTGATTGCCGAACAGCTGGAGCTCACCGATTCGGGCCTGCAACGCCGCCTGCGCGAACGCGGCATCAGTTTCAGCCAGTTGATCGATGAAACCCGCCAGCTGCTGGCCCGCCAGTACCTGCGCCAGGCCAGCCTGTCGATCAGCGACCTGGCGCCACTGTTGGGCTACTCGGAAACCAGCGCGTTTTCACGCGCCTTCAAGCGCTGGTTCGGAATGAGCCCGCGGCAGTGGCGGCAGGCGGCCGGTCACTGACACGTGGGTCAGAGAAAATAACGCCGCAATTCCCCGCCATTGGGCCCGCGATTGAAGACGATGACCAGCCCGTCACCCTGCACAAACATATCGCGGATCTCGTCCTTGAACTGGCCGAAGTCACCAATGACAACCTTGCCTCCCTCACCGAAGTTTGGGTCCCACTCGAAGTTGGCGTCAATCCGGCCAAACGCTGGCAATGTCACCTCAACGTTGGATTCGATACGATAGCCCGCCGCGATCAGGCTGGAACCCTCGCCTTGCACCCCTCGCGTCCAGACGAGCGTGTGAGGTCCAAAGGGAAACCACAGCGGCTTGCCGTCATTGAAGTCGATGTCCGGGCTGCCGTCGCGGTTCAGGCTCATCACCATGGGCGAACCGTCGAGCAGCCCGTGATCGCTTGCGGCGCCCAACCCCACCACGGCTTCCACTACCTGCTGCTTGCGCATGGAGCCAAAGACCCGGAGGCTGAACTCGTTCAGGTTTGGCCAGATAAAACCGTCCTCACCGAAGGTGGGATCAAGGACCCCAGCATGGGTTACGCCTACGTAAACCCCCACTTCGACATCTTGCTGGGGCTTGATGGCATCCCCTACCAGGATAATGCGGCTATCACTCTCTGCAGTCTCGAATGACTTCAGCCGCACGTCTGAACCGGGCACCCCGCTGATCTCCAGTGTTCCCGTGCCATTGAAACTGGGGTCGAGCAAGCCCGTGCCGAGCATGAGCCGCGTGAGCAGATTGGGCCGGCTGCCGCCGCCGGGGGTGAGGATGTAGATGTGCTCGGCCGTTACCCGCGCGACCAGGGTTGATGGGTCCGCCACACCTGGCGTCGGTACGACGCTGTTGCCAGGCGTCACAGGATCGCCGAAGGACGTATCCAGGGTCATTGCATGGCTGTAGCGGGCCACCGCGGGGCGGTAGCTGGCCGTGGCGCGGTCAAAGTCGGCGCCGAACAAGAGCACTTGATCGCCGAGCAGGAATACTTTCAACCCCCAGGATCCGGCCGCGCCTGGGAAAACGTGGTGGTGCGCAGGGAACATACTCGTTCCATCGTCTGCACGTCGTTCGATGTAACACCGATTCCTGGCATACCCGGCAAGCCAGATCATCGGCGGCGATGCCGTTGCATCCCACGTTGCCCCGTAGGGCTCATAGGCCAGCGCTCCAATGGGATAAAACCCGGGATCTCGATCACCTGCGCGGCGGCTGGCCATGGTACTCACCTTCAATTCTCGTGTATTGGAGGTGCCATTTAGATCCCTATGGCCGACCCTGCCAACTGACAGAACTGACAGGAGCGAAAGGGCCATCAGTCCCGCAGGTATCAGCTTTCCAACCCCAACCGCTCATGCCACTGGGCGATCGACTCCTGCGGGTAGCCCGGAAACTTCTGGTCGCCCTTCTTCACCTGCACCTCCACCCAAGGCGCCTTCGAATCCAGCAGCAGGTGCGTGTGCTCCGGCGGCACCGGCAACGGCGTGTCGATGGCGCTGGCGAAGGGGTGGATCAGCTCCGGCCATTCCGGGCTGAACAGCCACAGCCCGCTGCCGCACTGGCTGCAGAAGTGCCGCTCGGCGCTGCTGACGTCGGTCTTGTTCATGCGCGCATGGTAGATGCTGATGTGCTTGCGCCCCTTCACCTGCAAGGACGCCGCGTCACCGCCCAGGTTGATGGCGTAGCCGCCACCGCCCTGGGTCTTGCGGCAGATGGAGCAGTAGCAGCGCTGGTACGGATAGGGGTGCCGGCTTTCAAGGCTGAACGTGACGGCGCCGCAGTGGCAGGAACCTTCGAGCAACATGGCGGGACTCCCCGGTGGTTGAGCGTTGCTACTCTAGACCACCGGGCAAGCCGCGCCGTTCACACCGTGCGCAGCGCCCGGCCGCTGGCGGCGACGAACGCCAGCAACAGCACCATCACCCCCAGCGCCACCGCCAGGCTGCTGGCATGGGCGATGAAGCCGATGGCGGCCGGGCCGATGAGGATGCCGGCGTAGCCCAGGGAGGTCATGGCCGGGATGGCCACGCTCTGGGGCATGGTCTTCTGCCGGCCGACGGCGGTGAACAGCACGGGCACGATGTTCGAGCAGCCGGCGCCTACCAGCGCGTAGCCGACCAGGGCCAACGCCCAGCCCGGCGCGAAGATCGACAAGGCCAGGCCGGCGGCGGCCAGCGCGCCGCCGACAATCACCACGCGGGCGCCGCCCAAGCGGGTGACGATAACATCGCCCGTCAGGCGGCCGATGGTCATGGTGGTGGCGAACGCCGCATAGCCGAGCCCGGCGTAGCGCGGGTCCATGCCATGGTCGCCCACCAGGAACACCGCGCTCCAGTCCAGCACCGCGCCTTCGGCCTGGAACACGATGAAGCACAGCACGCCCAGGAACAGCACGATGCCCCGTGGCCGCGCCAGCAGCGGGCCGGGCTCGCCGTTGCCGCTGGTGAGCAGGTGCGGGGCGGCAGCCCACAACGCCAGCACGGTCAGCGCCACCACGCACAGCACCGCAGGCAACGCCTCAAGACCCACGCTGAGCAGGCCGGTCATGCCGGCCGCCCCGGCGATGCCGCCGACGCTGAACAGGCCGTGGAAGCCCGACATCATCGCCCGGCCGCTGGCGCGCTCCACCAGCACCGCCTGGATGTTCATGGCGCAGTCCAGCGCGCCGATGCCGGCGCCGAAGCAGAATATCGCCGCCATCAGCAGCCACGGGTTGGCCACGGTGGCCAGCAGCGGCATCACCAGGCACATCACCGCGCTCCCCACCAGGATCACCCGGCGGCAGCCGACCCGTGCTGTCAGGTAGCCGGCCACGGGCATGGTCAGGATGGAACCGGCGCCCAGGCACAGCAGCAACAGGCCGAGCATGCCGTCGTCAAGGCCGGCGCGCGACTTGGCCAGCGGCACCAGCGGCGCCCAGGCCGACATGGCGAAACCGGCGATGAAGAAAGCGACGCGGGTGGAGAAAAATTCCTGCTTGCCAGGCTCCGCCTGGATTGCCGAAGAAGTGGAAGACATGGGGAGACAGCCTTATCTCGCTGAACGGGAAATGTGCGAACTACCTTGGTGGCCGCCAAAAAAAAATCCACCCCCCGTCCACGGCGTACCGCCCGGACGCGGCCTGACGGCCGCTGCTACGGGCAATTTGCGCATCCTTCCCGTAGCAGCGGCCGCAGGCCGCGTCCTGCGGTTACGCAAATGTCTTGCGAACTTGCGCGGTTTTTGTCGATCAGTTCCTAAGACCCCTGTCGGCAAGCAAGGAGAAATCGGGTGCTATCCATGAAGGCCAAATCATTACTGCCATGGGTTCTGGGCCTGCTGCTCAGCATAAATCTGGCCACGGCGGCGACCGCAGCGGCCCCTGCCCCGGCGAAACCGGAGGTGCTGGTACAGGGCGGCCTGCTCAGCACCTTGTCGTCGGGCATCGACGAGGTGCAGGACAGTCTCGACCTGGACGGCCACCTGGCCGACAGCTGGCGCCTGCGCGCCGACCGCGCTGCCGATGAAGTCGGCGACCTGGTCAACCAGCACTCTGCGCACTCGGCCCTGAGCCTGGCCGGCGACTTCGCCCTGCTGACCCTATGCTGGGTGGGGATCTTCGCCGTGCTGAGCCTGCTGGGCCGTTGGATTGCCCGGCGCGCGGCGCGCCAGCGCTTTATCCACCAGCGCCCGCGGGTGCAGGGCCTGCTGGACTACCTGCTGCCGTTCACCGTCCCGGCGCTGATCAGCCTGCCCCTGACCCTGACCATCAGCCACAACCTGGATGGCTCGGTAGCCCGAGCCCTGGCCCTGTGCCTGGCCTACGCCACCAGCAGCGGCCTGGTCTCAAGCTCGATCATTCTGTGCCTGATCGTGCTGTTCGACAGCGGCCACCGCCGCACCGCCGTGCGCATCCTGCGCCAGCGCGCGCCGCGGCGGCTGTTCGTGATCGGCTTCCTGGCGGCCCTGGGCGATGCCCTCAACAGCCCTCAGATCGCCCGCCAGCTGGGCGGCAACATCACCGCCAGCCTGGCAGTGCTGTGCGGCCTGCTGGCAACCCTGGCCTTCGCCGTGCTGGTGATTCGCATGCGCCGCCCGGTGGCCCACCTGATACGCGACCGCTCGCTGAAACAGCGCCTGGAACACCGTGCCGTGCAGGAGTCGCTGCGCATATTCTCCGGGGTGTGGTACCTGCCCATCCTGCTGATGATCCTGGTGTCCATGGTGCACCTGATCGGCGCTGGCGCCGAAAGCCAGCGCACCCTGCAAAGCGCCCTGCTGACTACCCTGCTGCTGGTGGGCACGGTGTTCCTCAGCACCTTGCTGCAACACCTGTTCAAACCCGGTGAAAACGCTCCGCGGCAAAGCCGCCGGCCCTACATGGAGCTGTTGCGCAGCCTGGGCCACGCCCTGTCGCGCATCGCCATGGCTATCGCCTTCATCGAACTGCTGGGGCGCATCTGGGGGGTGTCGATCCTCACTTTCGCCGCCCAGAACTCCCTGGGCCGGGCCATCAGCGACTCGCTGAGCAGCATTGGCCTGATCCTGCTGGTGACCTGGCTGCTGTGGGTGGTAATCGACACTGCCATCCAGGAAGCGCTGACGCCTGCGGTGGGCAAGCGCGCCGGCCGCGAGCCCAGCACCCGGGTCAAGACCATCCTGCCCATGCTGCGCAACGCCACCAAGATCGTGCTGGTGGTGATCTGCGCCATCACCACCATGGCCAACCTGGGCATCAATGTCGCGCCGCTGCTGGCGGGCGCCGGGGTGGTGGGCCTGGCCATCGGCTTCGGCTCCCAGCAACTGGTGCAGGACGTGATCACCGGCCTGTTCATTCTGATCGAGGACACCATCGCCATCGGCGACTGGGTGGTGCTCGACTCCGGCCACGCCGGCACCGTGGAAAGCCTGACCATCCGCACCCTGCGCCTGCGCGACGGCAAGGGCTTCGTGCACTCGGTGCCGTTCGGCCAGATCAAGGCCGTCACCAACCAGTCGCGGCAGTTCGCCTACGCGTTCTTCTCGGTGCAGGTGAGCTACGACAGCGACATCGATACCGCCCTGGAACTGATCCGCGAGGCCGGGCGGTCGATCAGCGAAGACATCGTGCTGAAGCACAACCTGCAGGGCCCGCTGCAGGTGTTCGGGGTAGACAAGATGGACCTCAACGGCATCTCCCTGACCGCCCAGTTCCGCACCATATCCGGCGGGCAGTATGGCGTGAACCGGGCGTTCAACGAGCGGTTGAAGAAGCTGGTGGACCAGAGCGACAACGTGCGGTTTGCGCAGTATTCGCAGCCGGTGCTGGCGGTGTCGTGACCGGTAGCTACTGCCAGGTGGCAGTGGCTACCGGACAGAGATCAGAGATCGCGGATGCAAATGGCTCTCGCAAGTCGGCCCAATGGTACTGAGCCAAATAAGTTGACCTGCCCACCCTCCGCCAGGCTGGTGGCCAGGATCACATTGGTGCGATCGGTATCTTCAGGATTCACCGTTGCCGTATGAAATTCATACCGCTGGCCTGCGTGCGACTTGTGGTTGCGCAAGTCTCGAAGGATCTCGTCCCCCGAGGGCGTATCGTGGTGCGGCAAGGGCTTATTCAACGGCGATTGTTCCACCCACTCCAGCGCCTGGGCAAAGTTGAAGCTGGTCTCCTGGCCCGAGGCATGCAACGTAAAGTTGTTCGAGCAGGTCACCGAGAATCGAGTCAACTGGAAGCTGTCATCGCGAACCTCGATGACCGTGGAGCCATCGCCTTGGCTTGTGACCAGCCCGGTCGCATCCACGCTGGCGATAGCCGGGTCCTGCGAGATGTAGCGATACGGCGGAAGGCCTCCTGTCGCTTCGCGTAGCTCGCGGACGTTAGCCAGATAGGCCCCTTCGGCGCGACTCCACTCATCCAGCAACGGATAATCAGGGTGCAGGTGCACGCCATCCAACACCAGGACCGAATGGTCGATCACCAACTCTTCCACCCGTGTGATGGTCCTCGGCTCAGAAGACAAGTTGCTTCGGTATACAGCCTCGGCCACATAGACATGGGGACCCACGTCAATCTGGGAGTCCAGGAAGCTCCAGAAGCCCTTGGGGTTGACCCGAACCTGCGCTTTGTAGGCATCGTTATCGAATATCTTGACGAGCTGATTCGGGCTCGCGCGACCGCGCAACTCCACGCTGGAAGCGCCGGTGCTGCCACCATCAGGGATATACTGGCGGTCTTCCTGATACACCTCGTCAATGAAGGGCGCCACATCCTGCGGGAGCACCAGGAAAATCGTAGGGGCGGAGACCATCAGCTCCTCGTCGTTGCGGGTGACCTGATACCGGACCAAAACCTCGCTGCCTTCACTCAGGAGAGCGTGTTCCCGAGGGATGTCGAACCACACCTCAATACCGTCCTCGACAACCGTTCGCGGGTCCTCATAAGGACTCTCGCCGCTAGCCAGGATTATCCAGAATATATGGATCCTGTCGTTCTCTTGCATCCCCGGCCAGTACACCCTCACATTTCTCACCGAGGGAAAATCAGCGAGATCGAGGGTGTAGTTAACCACACCCTCGACTTCGGGCGGGGTCAAGGTTTCTTGAATAAGAGTGTTCATGGAGGCTTACCTTTCTAGGTTAGGAAGAGCCCTGATTGAACGCCTGCCCCCAAAAGCTCACAACTGGTAGATCTGACAGTTGGACCTGTACCCGGTGCTGGTGACGCGGCCTGGCGGCCGCTGCTACAGGTGGTCGTCGCCGGCGAACACGCTTACCGCCGCCACCGCCCTGCTCGCGCCGTCGCAGATCTGCACGATCACCTCGCCCGCCTGGTCGGCCAGGGCCACGCTGCGGCCGGCCTGCTCACGGGTGGCGTCCATGCTGGCGATGGCCGAGCGGGTCTCCTGCTGGATGCGCTCGATCATCGCCGAGATCTCCGCCGTGGAGCCGCTGGTGCGCCCGGCCAACTGCCGCACTTCGTCGGCCACCACGGCAAAGCCACGGCCCATGTCCCCGGCGCGCGCCGCCTCGATGGCAGCGTTCAGGGCCAACAGGTTGGTCTGGTCGGCGATGCCGCGGATGGTGTTGACGATGGTGGTGATCTGCTCGGAGCGCTGGCCCAGGTGGCCGAGCATCTGCGAGGAATGGTCGATGTTGCTGGCGATCTCGCGCATCTGCCCGGCGGCCTGGTGGATCACCTCGGTGCCCTGCTCCGCCGCCCGGCGGGTGTCACGGGAAATGTGATAGGCACGGGCGGCGCTCTGGCCGTCTTCAGCCTGCTTGAGGATGCGCGCGGTGATGTCGGAGGCGAACTTGACCACCTTCACCAACCGCCCGCTGGCGTCGAACACCGGGTTGTAGTTGGCCTCCAGCCACAACACCTGGCCGCGCTTGCCCACGCGTTCGAACTGGCCACTGAAGAACTCGCCCTTGTTCAGGCGCTGCCAGAAACTCTGGTAGTCCTTGCCCTTGAGCACCGAGGGCGGGCAGAACAGGCCGTGGTGCTTGCCACGAATTTCCCCCAGGCTGTAGCCGGTCACGGCGAGAAAGTTGTCGTTGGCGCTGATCACCCGGCCATCGGGCTCGAACTCGATCACCGCCATGGCCCGGTCGATGGCGTGCAGGCGGCCCTGGGCGTCGTTGTCGCGCTGCACGCGGCCGGTCACGTCGGTGGCATATTTCACCACTTTCACCACCCGCCCCTGGGCGTCGCGCACGGCGTTGTAGGTGGCTTCCAGCCAGATCGGCGCGCCGCTGGCGTCCACGCGCTGGAAGGTGTCGGCAATGAATTCACCGGCCCTCAGCCGCGCCCACAACTGGCTGTACCCGGCGCTACGGGCGTAGTCGGGGCTGCAGAACAGGCGGTGGTGCTGGCCGATGACCTGCTCGGCGCGGTAGCCCAGGGTGCGGAGGAAGTTGTCGTTGGCGCGCAGCACCACGCCGTCAAGGTCGAACTCGACCACCGCCATGCTGCGTTCGATGGCGGCCAGCAGGCTGGTCTGCTGGGCCAGGCGTTGTTCCAGGTCGGCATTGGCCTGCCGCAGGCGGGAGCTGAAGAACATGGTCGCATCTCGTATACGCAAGGTGAGGTTGATGCTCGACCTTGAGCAGACAGACGTACATGTCGATCGCTGGCCCGGGGGCCACTGCAGCGTCGTGTCAGGGAGTTGATAGCAATGTGCCAATACCCACCAGATCCTATACAAGACCTGTACAAAGCTCAACGCCCCGTCAATAAAAAATGGTACGGACGTGCCGCGCCGCACGAAAAAAAACCGCCCCCTGAAACAGGAGGCGGTCGCGGGTTACGGCATTGAACTCAGTGCATGAACAGCGCGATCAGGATGATGACCGGGATCGGCACGCCGAGGAAAAACAGCAGTAGTGAGCGCATGGTGGTTCTCCTGTTAGCGGATCGGGGCGGTGGTGGTGTAAGCGGTGGCGGGAATGATCACCACGGCGTCACGGCGGCGACCGCCGTAGGTAGCCGCCAGGCTGGCGAAGAAGGCGCCGCACAGCAGGGCGACGAACATCCACAGCGAGGTGTAGGCGGCGACCTTGGCGGCGGCGTCAGCGGCTTTCTGCGCGGCGACCTTGGCGTCTTCCACGGCCTGGCGGGCCTGGCCATAGACCTGGTCCACGCGCTGCTGGGCCTGCTCGGGGGTCAGGTTGGTGCGTTGGGCCACCAGCTGTGCCAGGTAGGCACGGTCCTCGGCGCTCAGTTGCCCGCCGTTGTTGACGGTGCGGGCGAACACGCGGGTGACCTGGGCGTGGGCGGCATCATCGCTGACAGCGGCAGGGCGGTCGTCGCGGAACAGGGTGTCGACGAAGTAGCCGAACGGGTCGCTGTTGCCCGAGGCCTGGGCGCCGGCAGAGGCACTGGCGGCAGTCACGGCGCCGGAGGCCATGGTGGCGCCGGCTTTCACCCCGCCACCGACCACGCCACTGACCGAACCCACCACCAGGGTGGCGGTCACCAGGGTGGCCACGGCCCAGGCCAGGAAGCCGTGGGCGGTGTCGCGGAAGTACACCTCGTCACCGTGCACCGTGGCCCACTTCACCCGCAGGCGGCCGGCGATATAGCCGCCCATGCCCGAGGCGATGATCTGGGTCAGGGCCAGCCAGACGATGGCCGACACCCCCAGGGTCTTGGCGCTGGCGCCCTCCCCGGCCCACGGCGACACCGCCGAGAAACCAAGGCCGAAGCCCAGCAGCACGAGTATCAGCGACAACGCGGCGGCCGCGGCGGCCCCGGCGAATATCGCTGCCCATGAAACGCCCGAGTGGTTGGACCCCTCGGCGGCAGTGGTAGCAAGTTCAGCGTTCGTGATCATTATTGTGGTGCTCCCGGCAAACAGTCAGTGAGACATGCATAGGGAGTAGTGCACCGGCCATGCCAGCGGCGCCGGAAATTTGTTGCGTTTTATTTCAAGCACTTACTGACGGCGCCCGGGAAAGCGTCATGCAAAGTGCATGATTGGCACCCCTGGCGGCAGGCGTAATGCATCACCACGGCTTCATGATAAGGCGCGCGGCGCTGTGCTTAGATGAGCCTTGTGCCCTCAAGCCTGCTGGAGCCTTCATGTCTTCTTCCGCCAAAGACCACCTGCGCTTTCACCGCGAACACCAACACCTGAACACCACGTTTGGCAACGACACCTTCGCCCTCAAGGCCGAGGCGTTCGCGCGCTTCTTCGGCACGCCGACCTTTCTTGGCGCGCAGACCCTGGTGGTGGCGCTGTGGGTGCTGGCCAACGTCACCGGCCTGGTGACCTTCGACGTGTACCCCTTCATCCTGCTGAACCTGGCGTTCAGCCTGCAGTCGGCGTATGCGGCGCCGTTGATTTTGCTGGCGCAAACCCGCCAGGCGGCGCGGGACAAGGCGCAATCGGAAGCCGATGCGCTGCACCGCGAAGACCTGGCGAAAGCCAATATTGAACGGCAGGAACGCGCGGAGAAGAACACCGCGCTGCTATTGCAGTTGATGGACCAGAACACGCAGTTGACCGAGACCACCCGGCAACTGGCCGAGCGGGTGGAGACGTTGACCAAGCAGATTTATGAAAAGCTGGTGTGAGCCGTGGCCGTCTTCGACGCCGATACGGTGGCGCGGCGAGACGCGGCCCAAGGGCCGCTGCTACAGGAGCCGTCCCGTGCCAATACGGCGGCGGGGGCTGGCCGCTTAATCCTTCAGAGCCTTGCCCAGGGTCTCGATGTTGGCGCGGTAGAAGCCCAGGTAAGTGCTGGCCGGGCCACTGGCGGTGAGGGCGTCGGAGTACAGCGTGCCGCCGATGCGCGCGCCGCTTTCCTCGGCGATCTGCTTGAGCAGGCGCGCATCCTCGATGTTCTCGATGAACACCGCCTTGATATGGTCGGCGCGAATCTGGCGGATCAGCGCCGCCACTTCGCCGGCCGATGGCTCGCGCTCGGTGTTCAGGCCCTGGGGCGCCAGGAACTGGATGCCGTAGGCCTGGCCCAGGTAGCCAAAGGCGTCATGGGAGGTGACGATGCGGCGGTTGCCCTCGGGCAGGCTGTCGAACGTCTGCTTGGCCACGGCCAGCAGCGCCTGGATCTGCGCCACGTACAGGTCGTGGTTGTGCTGGTACTGGCTGGCGTGGGCCGGGTCCACCTGGACCAGGCCACGCAGAATGTTGCCGGCGTATATCTCGGCGTTGGCCAGGCTGTTCCAGGCGTGCGGGTCGGGCACCGTCTGGCCTTCTTCATCGAGGGTGCGCGGCAGCACGCCCTGGCTCGCCTTGATCACTGGCGCGCGGGTCTCGCTGCTGGTCACCAGGCGGTCCAGCCATGGCTCGAACGACAGGCCGTTCTCGATGATCAGGTCGGCCTGCTGCACGTGCTTGGCGTCGTCGGGGGAAGTCTCGTAGACGTGGGCGTCCTGGTCGGCGCCCACCACGTTGTCCAGTTGGATATAGTCGCCACCGATCTGCCGGGTCATGTCGGCAAGGATGCTGAAGCTGGTCACCACCTTCACCTTGTCGGCGGCCTGGGCGAAAACGGGCAACAACACGGACAACAGCAGGATCAACGCGCGCATGATTCGACTCACTGGGGGATGGGCGACCCGTCACGGCGCAGCACGCCATGCACCGGGCCGAACAGCACGGACAACAGGTAGCCGGCACCGGCCACCACGACAATCGCCGGGCCACTGGGCAGCGACAGGTAATAGGACAGCAGCAGGCCCAGCCACACCGACACCGAACCGATCAGCGCCGCGCACAACAGCAGCACCGGCAGGCGCCGGCTCCAGAAGCGCGCGGCGGTGGCCGGCAGCATCATCAGGCCGACCATCATCAACGCGCCGATGGCCTGGAAGCCCACCACCAGGTTGAGCACCACCAGCCCCAGGAACAGGCCGTGGGCCATGGGGCCGAAGCGGCTGACACTGCGCAGAAACAGCGGGTCGAGGCTGTCGAGCACCAGTGCCTTGTAGATCAGCGCCAGCACCGCCAGGCTGCCGATGGCCACCCAGACCATGGCGTCGAGGGTGGTCTTGTCCACCGCCAGCGCCGAGCCGAACAGCAGCCCCAGCAGGTCCAGGCGCTTGCCGGCCAGGCCCAGGATCAGCACCCCGGAGGCCAGGGAGATAGGGTAGATGGCCGCCAGGCTGGCGTCTTCACGCAGGCCGGTGTTGCGGCTGATCCAGGCGGCCAGTCCCGCCACCGCCAGGCCTGCGGTGAGCCCGCCCAGGGTCAGGGCCGGCAACGACAGGCCGGCGATCCAGAAGCCGGTGGCGGCGCCCGGCAGGATGCCGTGGGCGATGGCGTCGCCGATCAGGCTCATGCGCCGCAGCACCAGGAACACCCCCAGGGGCGCGGCGCTGGCGGCCAGTAGCAGGCCGCCGAACAGGGCGCGGCGCATGAAGGCGAATTCAACGAAGGGTTGCCACAGGTGCGCCAGCATCAGGCCACCTTGCGCAGGCTGGCGCCGGCGATCAGCTGTTCACTCTGGTCCAGCCGGCAGCCCTGGGGCGAGATCAGCAGGCATTGGTCGATGCGCTCGCGCACCGCCGCCAGGTCGTGGCACACCAGCACCAGGGTGCGGCCCTGGTGGTGCCATTGCAGCATCTGCTGCCACAGCAGGGTCTGGCTGGCCTCGTCCAGGCTGGCGTCGGGTTCGTCCAGCAACAGCAACGGCGCCTCGGTGAGGCTCAGGCGGGCCAGCAGCGCGCGCTGCAATTCGCCGCCCGACAGCGCTTGCAGGTGGCGGTTTTCCAGCCCACCCAGGCGCCAGTCGTCCATGGCCCGGCCCAGGCGCACGCGGCGCTCGGCGCGGCTCAGGCGGCTGCCCCAGAAGCCGGCGCTGACCAGCTCGCCCAGGCTGATGGGGAACTGCCGGTCGATGGCCTGCTGCTGCACCAGGTAGCCGATGCCGCCGGTGCGCGCGTCAACCTTGAGGCTGCCCGCCAGGGGCCGCTGCAGGCCGGCGATGCACTTGAGCAGGCTGCTCTTGCCGCAGCCGTTGCCGCCGATGACCGCAGTCAGGCTGCCAGCCGGCAGGTGCAGGTCCAGGGGCGGTGTGAGCGGGCGCGCGGCCGGGCCCCATTGCAGTTGTTGGCAGGTGATCAAGGGCGGCCCCCGGAACGAAGCGGGCAATAGAAGAAGGGCAATGGCATGGTCTGGACAGTGTCAGCGGGCAATGTTGGTTATGATATAACATCTTTTGCTGCCGCAGATGAAAAATCTGTCATCCCCCCGACCGTTCGTATTGCCCTGCTTTTCCCGTTATCCTGAGCGTCGTTCGCGCGCTGCGCCACGCTTTTGCTTTTCGCCTGCCCATTACAAGGAACCCATAATGTCCAAGATCATCCTGGTACTCAACGGCCCCAACCTGAACATGCTCGGCCTGCGCGAGCCGACCGTGTACGGCCACGAGACCCTGGCCGACGTCGAAGCCATGGCCACCCGCCGCGGCGAGGAACACGGCTTCACCGTGGAATGCAAACAGACCAACCACGAAGGCGTGCTGATCGACTGGATTCACCAGGCCCGCGGTCGCGTGGCCGGTATCGTCATCAACCCGGGTGCCTGGACCCACACTTCGGTGGCCATCCATGACGCGTTGATCGCCTGCGAAGTGCCGGTGCTGGAAGTGCACATCTCCAACGTGCACAAGCGCGAAGCCTTCCGTCACCATTCCTATGTCTCGCTGGTAGCCCTGGGCGTGATCGCCGGCTTCGGCACCCAGGGCTACACCCTGGCCATCGACCGTTTCGCCAACATCCTCAAGTAAGCCGCCACCGGCGCGTCCCACACACTGCGGTGTTGAGGACGCAGCCTTCGGCAGCTGCTACGGCGCGCCGCCAAAATCCGGTCTATGCTTGCTGGGCGCCGCTTCCTGAATGCCGTCAGGGCCGGCAAGCCATTGGAATGCTTACCAAAACAGGGAGTACGCGATGACCGCAGCGGCGTTTGGCACCCTCAATTTGAGCCTGGGCACCTTGGATGACCAAGTGATTGGCGAAGTGCGCAATCACATCGGCCACATCACCCTCAACCGCCCCGGCGAGCTGAACGCGCTGAACCTTGCCATGGTGCGCACCGTGCAGGGCTACCTCGACGCCTACGCCTGCGACCCGCACATTCACGCAGTAATGCTGCGCGGCACCGGCCGTGGCTTCTGCGCTGGTGGCGATGTGCGCTGGCTGTACGACACCTACCTGGACGGCAGCCAGCGCCACGAGACCTTTTTCACCGAGGAGTATGCCCTCGACCAGTGCCTGCACAACTACCGCAAGCCGGTGCTGGCGCTGATGGACGGCTACACCCTGGGCGGCGGCATGGGCCTGGCCCAGGGCGCCGACCTGCGCATCGTCACCGAGCGCAGCCGCATCGGCATGCCGGAGGTGGCCATCGGTTATTTCCCCGACGTGGGCGGCAGTTATTTCCTGCCGCGCATCCCCGGCGAGCTGGGCATCTACCTGGGCGTCACCGGCGCCCAGATCCAGGCCGCCGACGCGCTGTACTGCGGCCTGGCCGACTGGTACGTGGACAGCGGCAAGCTGCCCACCCTGGACGAGCGCCTGGATAAAATCAGCTGGTCCGACTACCCGCTCAAGGACCTGCAGAGCGCTCTGGCCAAGCTGGGCGTGCAAACACTGCCGAACGCGCCGCTGGACCGCCTGCGCCCGGCCATCGACCACTTCTTCGCCCTGCCCGACATCGCCAGCATGATCGAGCAACTGCACCAGGTGACGGTCGCCGACAGCCACCAGTGGGCCGACGCCACCGCACAGCTGATGAAACAGCGCTCGCCGCTGGCGATGTCGGTCACCCTGGAAATGTTGCGCCGTGGCCGCCACCTGAGCCTTGAGGACTGTTTCGCGATGGAAATGCACCTGGACCGCCAATGGTTTGCCCACGGCGACCTGCTCGAAGGCGTGCGGGCGCTGCTGATCGACAAGGACCAGCAGCCGCGCTGGCGGCCAGCAACCCTGGAGTTGCTGGACCGCAAGCAGGTGGAGCAATTTTTCGAGGGGGTGTGAGGGCCGGCGTCAATCGTCGGCGTCGTTCCCCTCAAGCCACGTCCGGGTAAGGCTCAGCAGCCCTGCCTCATCCTGCAGCCGCTGCTGTTCCTTGAACCAGTCGTAGATCTGCAGCTCCACGCCATCGCTCAGAACGATGCGCAAGTGCTGCGGCACACCCTCGGCATTGCGCCAGGGGATGGGTGCCTGCAACAGCGGCGAGCTGAAGCGGCCCAACAACTCCACCGCCTCGTCAAGCTCGGCCCCCGACAGGTCGAAGCTGTCAACAATAGTGGCGGGGTCGAAACCCGGCTGCTGCAGGTTCGTTGATTCACTGGTGGCGTCGAGGAATACCGTCAGCACGTTGTCCCAGCGCTGCTGCACCGCCGCGAACGGCTCGGGCTGCACCCGGCGCCAGTAGCGGTCCCAGAAAGGTTGCTGCACCAGCCAGTCGCCGAAGGCGGCGGCGGTGTCCTGTGCCCGCACCCATGCCCCGGCGCGTACCACCATGGCCTGGCTGGCGTGGGTGGCATACAGCCGGGGTGGTTGCGGAAGCAGGCGTAGCTCGGTGGCCAGCACCTCGCGCAGGTACAGACGCATCTCGACCTCATCCGGGAAGTGGACCAACAGGTCCTCGTCGCTGATGTCATCCAGCCGGTCCAAGGCTGCCTCCGGGCCTGCCCCCAAAAGCCCTGCGCGCCGGCGATCGCGCGCAGCCTCTATCACCCGGGCCAGGTCATCTACCAGGCGCTGGCGGAACAGCTGCCGGCCAAGACGCGCCAGCGGTTCGATCATCGCCTCACCGCCCTCCACGGCTGACGAAGCGGCCTGCCAGGCCAGCAAGGTGGTTTCCAGCTCATCCACCAGGGTGCTGATGCCATCGCCGCAGGTGTTGACGACCAGGTCGGCCTGGGCCAGCAGTTGCGTGCGCAGGTCCTCGATGCCCAGGCCGTCACCGGGCAAGGCGTCGGCAGCGGGCGCCACCGCGTCCACCAAGGCCCACATGCGGGCGCGCATGGCGGTGGGGTCCAGGGTGTAGCCACGGGTGCGCGGCACCTGGTCCAGCACCTGGTAGAAGTTCTGTGTTTCAGGCAGCAGGCGGTCGGCTTCGCTGCGCACCAGCAAGTCCGCGCTGGCGCCTTCCAGCCAGGCGCGGCTGAGGGCAGGTACAGGCACTGCGGCCACTGCCGGCCCAGGAAGGGCGATTCGGGCGGCGCGCAACGTGGCAAGGCTTTCGTCCGACCAGGGGTTGCCAGCAATATTCACGAGGATATGGTCGCCCATCGCCGCCAGGACATCGACCGGCAGCGCGCCCGCGTCGATAATCAGGTTATCACCCAGGTTGATGTCGCGTAGCTCCATGGGGTTGCGGCCAAGCAATTGATTCAGGCCCAACGGCATGTCGGTGATGCCGCTGTTCCACAGGCCAAGTGTCCGCAGTCGGTGGAATTCACCAACGTTGGGCGGGAACACCAGGAAGTTGTCGCTCAAATCCAGAGTACTGAGGTTCACCAACCGGGCGAGCGATGCCTGGCGGTTGGCATTGAAATCGATCCAGGTACGCCGCAGCCGCAAGTCGATCAGTGTAGTCAGCTCCCCCAGCACCTCGAACGCCGCATCATTCAGGGTGATGGCGTTGCTCGACAGGTCCAGCCAGCGCAGCTGCGTGGCACGACGCAACGGCGCCAGCGCCGCAGCGCTCAGGGCGTATGATTCAGGCAACCCTTCCACGACGACGGTGTGAAGGGCAAAGTCGAGGTCCAAGCGGGTGATGGTGCTTTCACGCCCTTCGGGGAACAAGGACTGGAACAGTGTATCGCTCGCCTCCAGCTGATTGCCGTCCAGCCTCAGCACGCGCAGGTGCTGCATCTCGCCCAACGCCTCGGGAATGCGGGTCAAGCGGTTCTCGCTGAGTTCGACATTCGTCACGTTGGGGAACTGGCGCAGAAACGCCGAAGGGTCTTCGACCAGCCCCAATCGCGTCATGCCAACGTTACGCGCAAAGGGGAACTGGGCGGTAACCACTGGAAGCTCACCCGCCCCTACCCAGCCGCTCACGTGGAACATCCGTGATTCCCAGCGCCAGACGCGCAGCATTTCCTGGCGATAACGAATCCGCACCTCGGCCTGATGCCGGTCGGCACCGGCCGCGACCCACTCATCCAGGCTGCCGACCAACACATCGTACTCTTGCTCCACCCCCTGAAGGGCCAGTTCGAAATCGGCATGCCTGGACTGTATCCACGCGTACAGCTCATCCTGGCGAGACTCGATGACTGCGGGGAACAGACGCCGAACACGCAGGCGTTGCCGCCACCCCGCCTGCCCCCTGCCGCTCAGCACATAGCCAATGCGTTCGCCGTGCCGGGTGGGCGCCTGGAACCACGGCCGCAACCGCCGCTGGTTCAGCAGCAAGCCTGCGCGGTCGCGGTCGGTGACCGCCTGGCGCAACAACGTCTGGCGCAGCCGCTTGGCGGTCGCGATGCCCATCGCTTCGCGCACGCTAGCGGGCAACGCCTGGGTGATCACCGTGAATACATCCTGGGCTGGCGACAGCGCGGTGCCAGCCGCGTCGAACGCCTGGTACAGGCCGTCGCGGCGAATGATGTGAATCACCTTGCTCGCAGTTGCTGGGCCAGCAGCCGCTACCCGCGTCAAGTCCTCGCTCAGCAGTTCAAAACGACTGTCGGCCGGCCAGCCTGGCAGCGTATCCAGCAGCCCGAACACCAGCAGGTCGCGGTCCGGCGAGCTGTAGCGAGCATCGACCAGACCCTCCATCGCGCGGTTCAGCCGCAGCTCGCGCAACTCCAGCCGCGCCTGTTCGCCCAGGCGCGCCGAGACCTTGTGCTCGCTGACCAGGCGTTCAAGCTCCTGTTCGTTGGCCTGGGCCACGATTTCGTTCGCCACCCGCGCCGGCAACCCGGGGAAGTCACGCTGCAACGGCTGCGCAGCCGGCAGCAACGCCGGTTGCTGGCGGGCGACGAGGCCTGCGGCGATCTCTGCGCGGGCTTGTTCGGCTTGCCGGGCCAGCGCATCGGCCAGCGCCTGGGCCTCGGCCTGGGGCGTGGCTTCGACGCCGGCAGGCAGCAGTTCGGCACGCTGGCCGGGCGTCAGCTGCCGTAGCACCTGGGGCGCCACTTCACCTGACAGCCAGTCCTCGCGTCGCAATATCACCCGCCCGCCACCTTCGCCTGGCAACCGGTAGTCCAGCACCCGCCCATCCTCCAGGGCAATGCTCAGGCCCATGCCGCGCGGCCAGGGCTGCAGCCGCGCCAGCAGCGGCATCACGTAGTCATTGCCCTCGCCCAGCGGCCGCTGACCGGCCAATTGCTCCACCAGCAGGTCCACCTGGCGCTCGCTGCGCAGCCGCACCACGGTGTCTTCCAGCAACGCCGGCATGGGTGTGCGGTTGAAGTGCAGCGCCCGCAGTTCATCATCGGCGACCCCGCAGGCACGGCGCATGCGGAACAGCTCGTTGTCGGTGAAACCATCGGTCAGCGGCCCGAAGCGGCGCATAAGCGTGGCCCCCTGCCACTGCAGCGGGTCTTCCAGCACATGCTGCCAACCACCGCCGCCGTTGTGCCGCAGCACCGGCCGGTAGCGTCCCGCAAGCCTGGGGTGCTCCAGCAGCCATTGGCCGCTACGCGCGTCCCAGGTTTGCTGGTACAGCCGATCGTCCAGGGTGACGTAAGTGCCACCGTCAATCTCGTACTGGCCCTGGACGTTGGGCTGCAAGCCCTCTGGCAGCGCCAGGTCGCTGGCATAAGGCGCAAGGTCGGGGTGCATCAGGCTGCTGCCACCGCTGCCGTCGACCACCGGCATCAGGCTTTCCATGAACGGCGAGCGGGCGATGGCCGCACCACCCACCACCCCTGCCGCTACCATGGCCAGGTTCTGCGCCACGCTGGCGAAATGCGCCATGGCCTCTTCGGTCTGGCCGTGCTGCCAGTCATCGACGCCCACGCAGATATCCCGCACCAACTGCTCGGCGCCTACCACCGCCATCAGCGCGCCTACCCCAGGCACGGCGAAGGCGGCCAGGTTCAGCAAGTTCAGGCCAGCGCTTTCCCACCAGGCCACCCGTGCGCGGCGCGCCTGTTCATCGTGCTGGGCAGTGGGCACCATCTGCGCGCGGGCGTTGCGCTGCACCAGGTCCACGTACATCTTGAACATCACCCGCGTCAGGCTGACTTTCTGCCCGGGCAGCACCAGGCCAATGTCCGCCTGCGGGTCCGGCGTGCCGGGGCGTGGGAACTGGCCCGGCAGCAGCACCGGCGGTGGCGTCAGGGTGTTGTTCAAGCGTTCGAAGAAGCCCGCTGCCTGCTGGTGGTCGAGGAAGCGTTCGAAATAGCGCTGGTAGCCACGGTCACGCAGCTTTTCGCGCAGGGCATGTTCGAAGGCGGTGCGGTTGGGGTATTCCTTCAGCGGCTGGTCGGGGTCGCCAGGCAAATACACCACGCAGGGGCCCGGCACCTTGTCCACGTAGCGCCGGCTGATACTTAGCGCGCCCAGCAGCTCAACGGGTTCGTGGTAACGGGTACGCAGCAGGCCGATCTTTTCCACGTAGGTTTTTTGCCCCTCCCACATCGGCACCTGGCTGGCGGATTGCGGTTGGGTGAATTGCAGCAGCATCTGGTAGGCGCCTGCGGAAAGGTCGCCTTTCATGAAGGCTGTTATGGCCTCGACTTCCAGCCGGTCGCGCAGGTGAAACTTGAGCAGGGTGCGCTGCTTCTGCGGCGCGAGGTCCTGCCCCGGCGCCTTGTAGCGGCCAATGCCGCAGACCGCCTCGACGTGGGCCTGGTATTGCGCGCCCAGGTCCAGGCGCCGGCACAGCCGGGCGAACGCGTGGGGCTCGAGCTCGACCACTTTCGATTGCGGGTAGGTGTAGCGCAGCGTGCCTTTGTCGGTGACTTCAAAGGTGAACACGCCCACGGGCAAGATCACCGAACCACGCTCGAAACCGCCGGGCTGCGCGTTGCCCGGGGCGAAATTCTGCATCGCTGCCTCCAGCAGCGTCTGGCGTTGCGGCCGCAGGCGGCTGTACAGGGCGCTGACGTCGCGGGTCATGCGCACCAGTTCATGCCCGCTGACATCCAGCTTCAGCGCCGGGTATTGGCGGTCCAGTTCGGCCTGCAGCAACGGCGCACAAAACGCCGCCGGGGCTTGCAACTGATCCATCAGCGGCCGGGCGGCGGCGGTTGAGCGAGAGCTGACGCCACTGCTGTCGAAAAAACGCTGGCGCAACGCTGCCGGGGCGTGAATCAGCCAGGCCGGAAGCGCGGCCTCGATCAGCGCGCGGTGCGGGGTGCGTTCATTGGGGAGTAAATCAAGGGACATGCCGGTAGCTCCATCTGCCGGGCCTGCCGTGGGAGTACGGCAGGCGGGGGCAGCAGTGAAGCAGTTCACCGGGCAGGCAATGACATAAGTAATTAGGGAGGGTGCACTACCGTAGCAGCTGCCGCCAGGCGGCGTCCGGCCACGGCGGGGTATTCCCGGCCCTGCGCGGCGCCTACGGACGCGGCCTTGCGGCCGCTGCTACAGGGTTTTAGTGTCAACGCCCCTTGAACCGCGCCTCGCGCTTGGCGATGAACGCCGCCATGCCTTCTTTCTGGTCCTCTGTGGCGAACGCTGCATGGAACACCCGGCGCTCGAAGCGCACGCCTTCGCTGAGGCTGACTTCGAAGGCGCGGTTAACGCTTTCCTTGACCATCATGGCCACCGGCAGCGACTTGGCGGCGATCTGCGTGGCGCAGGCCATGGCCTCTTCCAGCAACTGTTCGGCCGGCACGATACGCGCGACGATGCCGGCGCGCTCGGCCTCCACCGCGTCCATCAGCCGCCCGGTGAGGCACAGCTCCATGGCCTTGGCCTTGCCCACGGCGTGGGTCAGGCGCTGGGTGCCGCCCATGCCCGGCAGCACGCCGAGCTTGATTTCCGGCTGGCCAAAGCGCGCGGTGTCGGCGGCCAGAATGAAGTCGCACATCAGCGCCAACTCGCAGCCGCCGCCCAGGGCGAAGCCCGCTACCGCAGCGATCATCGGCTTGCGCCGGTTGGCAATGCGGTCGGTCTCGCTGAACAGGTCGTCGAGATAGATTTGCGGGTAGGTGCGCTCGGCCATTTCCTTGATATCGGCGCCGGCGGCGAAGGCCTTGGCGGAACCGGTGATGACGATGCAGCCGATATCACGGTCCGCGTCCAGCACGTCGAGGGCCTGGTTCAGTTCGCTGATCAGCTGGGCGTTGAGGGCGTTCAGCGCCTCGGGCCGGTTGAGGGTGACCAGGCCGACACGGCCACGGGTTTCCAGCAGCAGGGTGTGGTACGCCATCGAGGCTCTCTCCTTGTTATAAGTTGCGCGCAATGACCATCCGCTGAATGTCGCTGGTGCCTTCGTAAATCTGGCAAATGCGTACGTCGCGGTAAATGCGCTCCAGCGGAAAGTCATTGAGATAACCATACCCACCCAGGGTCTGCAACGCGTCCGAGCAGACCTTTTCGGCCATTTCCGAGGCGAAAAGCTTCGCCATCGATGCTTCCACCAACGCCGGTTGCCCGGCATCACGCAACGCCGCCGCGTGATAGACCATCTGCCGGGCGACGCTGATCTGGGTGTGCATGTCGGCCAGGCGGAAGGCCACGGCCTGGTGTTCAAGCAACGGCTTGCCGAAGCTTTCGCGCTCGCGGGCGTAGTCGCGCGCCACCTCGAAGGCGGCGCGGGCCATGCCCACCGCCTGGGCGGCAATGCCGATGCGCCCGCCTTCAAGGTTAGCCAGGGCGATCTTGTAGCCCTGCCCTTCGCTGCCCAGCAGGTTTGCCGCCGGCACGCGCAAATCCTCGAACACCAACTGGCAGGTGTCGGAGGCATGCAGGCCGAGTTTTTCCTCCACCCGCACCACCTGGTAGCCAGGGCTGTCGGTGGGCACGATGAAGGCGCTGATGCCGCGCTTGCCCGCCTGCGGGTCGGTGACCGCGAAGACGATGGTCATGCCGGCGTTGCTGCCCGAGGTGATGAACTGCTTGCTGCCGTTGATCACGTAGTGGTCGCCGTCGCGGCGGGCGCGGGTGCGCAGGTTGCTGGCGTCGGAGCCGGCCTGGGCCTCGGTGAGGGCGAAGGCGCCGAGCATGGCACCGCTGGCCAGGGGCTGCAGGTATTGGGCCTTCTGCGCCTCGGTGCCAAAGTTGAGGATGGGCACGCAGCCCACCGAATTGTGCACGCTCATGATGGTGGAGCAGGCGCCGTCACCGGCGGCGATTTCCTCCAGGGCCATGGCGTAGGCCAGGTAGCCGGTGTCGCAGCCGCCCCACTGCTCGGGCACCAGCATGCCGAAGAAGCCCAGCTCGGCCATCTCGGCCAGGGCCTCACGGGGGAAAGTGTGGTCGCGGTCCCACTGGGCGGCGAACGGCCGCAGGCGTTCCTGGGCGAACTGGCGGGCGGCGTCGCTGATCTGGCGTTGTTCGTCATTGGCTAGCATGGCAATTCCTTAATAAACGCATTCGATGGCCACGGCGGTGGCTTCGCCGCCGCCGATGCAGATGGCGGCAATGCCGCGGCGCAGCTGGCGTTGGCGCAGGGCGTTGAGCAGCGTCACCAGGATGCGCGCGCCCGAGGCGCCAATCGGGTGGCCCAGCGCGCAGGCGCCACCGTGGACATTGACCTTGGCGTGGGGCAAATCCAGGGCCTGCATGGTCACCAGGGTAACCACGGCGAAGGCTTCGTTGATCTCGAACAGGTCGACCTCGGCCAGGTCCCAGCCGGTGCGCTTGATCAGTTGCTGGATGGCGCCGATCGGCGCGGTGGGGAACAGCGCCGGGGCGTCGGCAAAAGCCGCGTGGCCATGAATGATCGCCAGCGGTTGCAGGCCGCGGCGGCTGGCTTCGCTGTGGCGCATCAGCACCAGGGCCGCAGCGCCGTCAGAGATGGAACTGGCGTTGGCGGCGGTCACCGTACCGCCCTCGCGGAACGCCGGCTTCAGGCTGGGGATCTTGTCCAGGCGCGCCTTGGGCGGCTGCTCGTCGTCGCTGACCAGCCGGCTTTCCTTGCCCACCCGCACGCTCAGCGGCACGATCTCGTCCTTGAACTGGCCGCTGGCGATGGCCTGCTGCGCGCGGGTCAGCGAGGCAATGGCGAAGTCGTCCTGTTGCTGGCGGGTGAAACCGTTGGCCTGGGCGCAGTCTTCGGCGAAGGTGCCCATCAGCCGGCCGGGTTCGTAGGCGTCTTCCAGGCCGTCGAGGAACATGTGGTCCAGCACCCGGCCGTGGCCCATGCGGTAGCCGCTGCGGGCCTTGTCCAGCAGGTAGGGGGCGTTGCTCATGCTTTCCATGCCGCCGGCCACCACCACGCTGGCGCTGCCGGCCAGCAGCTGGTCGTGCCCCAGGATGACCGCCTGCATGCCCGAGCCGCACATTTTGTTGAGGGTGGTACAGGGCGTGGCCTGGGGCAGCCCGGCGCCCAGCGCGGCCTGGCGCGCCGGGGCCTGGCCCAGGCCTGCGGGCAGCACGCAGCCCATCAGCACCTGGTCGACGGCGTCGGGGGCAAGGTGCGCGCGGCTGACGGCGGCGCGGATGGCCTCGGCGCCCAGCTGCGGCGCGGTCAGGCTGTGCAGGTCGCCTTGCAGCCCGCCCATGGGCGTGCGCGCGGCGCTGACGATGACGATGGGGTCGTGGTTCATGACGCTCTCCTTCATGTCGCAGCCCTTCATTTCGCGGCCATGCGCAGGGCGCCGTCGAGGCGGATCACCTCGCCGTTGAGCAGGCGGTTTTCCAGGATGTGGCGCACCAGCGCCGCGTATTCACTCGGCAGGCCCAGGCGCTGCGGGAACGGCACGCCAGCGGCCAGGGAGGCGCGCACCTCGTCGCTCATGCCGGCCATCATCGGTGTCTCGAAGATTCCCGGGGCGATGGTCATCACGCGGATGCCGAAGCGCGCCAGCTCGCGCGCGGCCGGCAGGGTCATGCTGACGATGGCGCCCTTGGAGGCGGCGTAGGCGGCCTGGCCGATCTGGCCGTCGTAGGCGGCGATGGAGGCGGTGTTGATGATAACCCCGCGCTCGCCGTCCTCGCCCGCCTCGGCCTCGGCCATGGCAGCGGCGGCCAGGCGCATCAGGTTGAAGCTGCCCACCACGTTGATGTCCAGCAGGCGGCTGAAACTCTCGAGGGCGTGTGGGCCGTGCTTGCCGAGAATTTTCTCGCCGGTGACCACGCCGGCGCAGTTGACCAGGCCGTGCAGGCCGCCGTAATGGCTGAGCGCCAGTTGCACGGCGGCCTCGGCCTGGTCTTCGCGGCGGATGTCGGCCACCGCGCAACGGCCACGGTCGCCCAGTGCCTGGGCCTGGGTAGCCACGGCGTCGGCGTTGAGGTCGACCAGCACGACGTTGGCGCCGGCCTCGACGAGCATGCGCGCGGTGGCGGCGCCGAGCCCCGAGGCGGCGCCGCTGACCAGGAAAGTCCGTTGGGCAAGTTGCATGGAGCGCGTCCTTATTGTTGTTGGCGTCTCCCTGAAATATGGCCCCGCCCTGCCCGCGCGGCAATGGCCAAAGCGCTCAGACGGGGTGAGCGGTTTGGCCAGTGCCGGCCAGGATCAGGCTGCGGTACTGGCCCGGGCTTGCCCCCGACCATTTGCGAAAGGCCTTGTAGAACGAGCTGGCATCGGCAAAGCCCAGGCGTTCGGCGATGCTCTCGAACGACAGCGGCGCCTCGGCCAGCCAGGCCATGGCCAGTTCGCGCCGCACGCTGTCTTTCAGGCCCTGCCAGGTCTGCCCTTCCTCGGCCAGGCGCCGGCGCAAGGTGGCCGCCGACAGGTGCAGCTGGCGCGCCAGCTCCTCGGCTTCCGGCCAACTGTGCGGCGGCTGCTCGCGCAGCTGCTGGCGCAGGCGCCGGGCCAGGCTATCGGGGTCGCGGTACTTGACCAGGATGTTGGCCGGCGCGCGGTTGAGGAAGCGCTGCAGCTCTTGCGGCGTGCGCCGTACCGGCAGGTCGAGGCAGTCAGCGGCGAAGATGATTCGCGTGCGCGGCCGCTCGAAACGCAGGTTGTGCGAAAACATCACCCGGTAGTCATCGCAATAGGCCGGCGCCGGGCCGCGCAGCTCCACGGCCAGCAACGGGATGCGCCGCCCCGCCAGCCAGCAGGCCACACCGTGGACGATCATCCAGTAGGTGAAATAGGTGAACGCGCGGCGCGGTGGCAGCGCGGCGTCGTCGATGACGATGGCCGCCAGGCCGTGCTCGCGCACCAGCTGCGCGGGCAGGTCCTGCAGCATCAGCGACAAAAAGCCCAGGGCGCTTTCCAGCGCTGCCGCCAGGGTCGGCTGGGCCATGGCGCCGCGACACAGGAACGCCAGGCTGCCAGAGCGCAGCGGGCGCGGGTCCATGCCGAAGAATTCGTCGTCCCGGCGCAGCGCCAGCAGGCGCCACAGGCGCGAGTAGAGCAGCACCGGCACGCGGGCGTCGGCCTGCTGCAGCAGCGCGGGGTCAATGCCGACTTCCGGCAGGAGGGCCACGGGGTCGACGCCGCTTTGCTGCAGGGCTTCGCGGACCATTTGCATGGAGATGGTGTCTTTTTGCGCCATGGAACTGCTCGACGGTTTGAACGATCCCACTCTAACAGAGCTTTCCCTGCGCATACGCAACCCCCGTAGCAGCGGCCGCAGGCCGCGTCCGCACACCCCGCGCAACGCCCGGACGCAGCCTGGCGGCAGCTGCTACAGGGCTGCTGGCAGACCTGGGCCTGGCGGGGTAGAGTCTGCTAATTTTTGTCATGAGGACCACCCATGCTGCGCCTGCCCGCCTTCCTCTTCACCTGCCTGCTCGCCGGCACCACCCACGCCGCCACCCAGGCGCCGGTCTACGGCCCGGAACTGCAAGGCTTCGACTACCCCTACACGCTCAAGCACTTCGAATTCGACTCCCAGGGCAAGTCACTGCAGATGGGCTACATGGACGTGCCCGCCCAGGGCCACGCCAACGGCCAGACCGTGCTGCTGATGCACGGCAAGAACTTCTGCGCGGCCACCTGGGGCACGTCGATCAAGGCGCTGACCGAGGCTGGCTACCGGGTGGTGGCGGCCGACCAGATCGGTTTCTGCACCTCCAGCAAGCCGGACTATTACCAATACAGTTTCCAGCAACTGGCCAACAACACTCACGCGCTGCTGGCGTCCCTGGGCGTGGACAAGGTCACCCTGCTGGGCCACTCCACCGGCGGCATGCTGGCCACCCGCTACGCCCTGCTCTACCCCGACCAGGTGCAGCGCCTGGCGATGGTCAACCCCATCGGCCTGGAAGACTGGAAAGCCCTGGGCGTGCCCTACCGCACCGTCGACCAGTGGTTCGAGCGCGAAGCCAAACTCAACGCCGATGGCATCCGCAACTACGAGCGCAGCACCTATTACGCCGGGCGCTGGAAGCCCGAGTTCGAGCAGTGGGTAACCATGCTCGCCGGCCTGAACGCGGGCCCGGGGCACAACCTGGTGGCATGGAACTCGGCACTGATCTACGACATGATCTTCACCCAACCGGTGGTCTACGAGTTCAAGGACCTGCAGATGCCGACCCTGCTGCTGATCGGTGACGCCGACACCACTGCCATCGGCAGCGACATCGCCCCGCCCGAGGTGAAGGCGCGCATCGGCCACTATGCGGTGCTGGGCAAGCAGGTGAGCCAGGTCATCCCCCACGCCACCCTGGTGGAGTTCCATGGCCTGGGCCACGCCCCACAGATGGAAGAACCCGAGCAATTCCACAAGGCCCTGTTGGCCTGGCTGTCGAAAAACTGACTTTCAAGGAGCAAACGCCGTGCGCATAGCCGTGATTGATGACTGGCAGGACGTGGCCAGTGACGTGGTGGATTGGGCGCCGTTGCAGGCGCTGGGCCAGGTGGATTTCCTGCCGGACTACCCGGCAGACACCCAGACCATGGTGGCGCGCCTGGCGCCCTATGAGGTGATTTGCGTGATGCGCGAACGCACGCTGTTCGACGCGGCGCTGCTGCGGGGCCTAGGGAACCTCAAGCTACTGGTCACCGGCGGCATGCGCAACGCCGCCATCGACCTGGCCGCCGCCAAGGCGCTGGGGGTGCCGGTGGTGGGCACCGACAGCTACAAGCACGCCGCGCCCGAGCTGACCTGGGCGCTGATCATGGCCGCTACCCGCAATGTGCTGGCCGAGGCTACCTCGCTGCAAACCGGCGGCTGGCAGATCGGCCTGGGTGGCGACCTGCACGGCAAGACCCTGGGCATCCTCGGCCTGGGCAGCATCGGCCAGAAGGTGGCGAACTTCGGCAAGGCGTTCGGCATGAACGTCATCGCCTGGAGCGAAAACCTCACCGCCGAACGCGCTGCCGGCGCAGGCGTGCAGTGGGTCAGCAAGCAGGAGCTGTTCGCCCAGGCCGATATCCTCAGCGTGCACCTGGTGCTCAGCGAGCGCAGCCGCGGCCTGGTGGACCGCGAGGCGCTGGGCTGGATGAAACCACGGGCGCTGCTGGTGAACACCGCGCGCGGGCCCATCGTCGACGAAGAGGCGCTGGTGGAAGCGTTGAAGGCCAACCGCCTGGGCGGCGCCGCGCTGGACGTGTTCAGCGTCGAGCCGCTGCCGGCCGAGCACCCCTTCCGCAGGCTGCCGAACGTGTTGGCCACGCCCCACGTGGGCTACGTCAGCGCCAACAACTACCGGCTGTTCTACAGCCAGATGATCGAGGGCATCCTCGCCTGGCACGCCGGCGCGCCCATCCGCCTACTGGCCTGACCACACCTGGGCCTCGGTCCAGCCCAGCTCGGCGAAGTCGCGGGCGCGCAGGTGCGCCTCGCCCTCGCAGAAGAATTCGTCGAGCTGCGGCGGCTTGATGTCGGTGTCGGCCAGCATGGCGTGGACCTGGCCGCGATGGTGCACCTGGTGCTCGAACAGGTGCGCCAGCAGGCGCACGCGGGTGTCACGCTGGGTGCGGTCAGGGCGCAGGATAGTCACGTGGCGGCCCAGGCTGTCGTCCTTGAGCAGCCGGCAATAGGCGATCAACCGGTGGTCGGCCTGGGCCTGCTCGCGGTGCAGGGCCAGGCAGGTGTTGAACGGCTCCTCGGGCTCGAAGAAGCGCCCGCTGTCCAGTTCGGGCGCGTCACCCGCCTGTTCGCATTCCAGCGCCTGCAGGTAAAACCAGTCCACCGTGAGAATGTGGTTGAGGGTGGCCTTGATCGACGGAAAGAAGCTGCTGCGCGGCGCCAGGAACTCGTCCTGGCTCAGCTGCAGGCAGGCCTTGTACAGGCGGTGGTTGGCCCAGCCATTGTTGTAGGCCTGGGCCAGCAGGTAATGGGACAAGGGGTCGGCCATCGCGTGCTCTCCTCAGCTGAAGCGTTGCAACTGCATCTCGCGCAGGCGGCTCAGGGTGCGCCGGAACGGGAATGCCAGGTACCCTTGAGTGTAGAGCGCATCCAGCGCCACCCGCGCCTCGATGTACAGCGGCACCTTGCGGTCATAACACTCGTCGACCAGGGCGATGAAGCGGCGCACGCCGTCGTCGTTGGGCGACAGCTGCGGCAGCTCGCGGTCGCCGGCCACCACCCGTTCCACGCCGTCCTCGGTGCCACGGGCGATTTTCGCCGCACGCTGCTCGGCGCCCAGGGCCGGTACTTCGCCCAGCAGGATGGCGCTGAAGCGGTCGCACAGCTGCATGAAATCCATGGCCGCCCACGGCTGCTCGCACAGTTGCGCATAGGTGCACCACAGCACGTGTTCACTCGCCCGCACCACCGGCAACTGGCGGTAACCCACCGCCAGCGGCTGCGGCGAGGCCGCTTCGTCGCCCTTCAGCGCCTCGAAGGCGGTGCCCAGGGCGCCAGGATCATTGACCCAATAGCGCTGCAGCGCGGTACCAGGGTGCAGCCGGTGGTCTTCATCGCCGTCCACCGCCACCACCTGCATGTGCGCCTCGATGGCGCGTATGGCCGGCAGGAAGCGCCCGCGGTTGAAGCCATCGGCATAGAGCTGATCGGGCGGCTGGTTGGAGGTGGCCACCACGGTGACACCGGCGTCGAACAGCGCGGTCATGAGGCCGCCGAGGATGATGGCGTCGGCAATGTCGGTGACGAAAAACTCGTCGAAGCACAGCACGCGAATTTCCTTGGCCAGGCTGCCGGCCAGCACCTTGAGCGGGTCGCGCACGCTGTCCAGCTGGAACAGGTGCTGGTGCACCCAGGCCATGAAATGGTGAAAGTGCTGGCGCCGGGCGGGTACGGTCAGGCAGCCGTGGAACAGGTCCATCAGCCAGGTCTTGCCACGGCCCACCGGGCCCCACAGGTACACGCCTGGGCACGGTTGGCCCGCCTCAAGTGCCGTGAAACAGGCCTGCAACGCCTGGGCGGCGCGGGCCTGGGCGGGGTCGGTGGCGTAGCCGCGGTCGGTTAGGGCTTGCTGGTAGGCGGTGAGTGGCTCAAGCATAAAACGTCCTGTAGATGACCCCGTAGCAGCTGCCGAAGGCTGCGTCCCGGCCCCCACGCGCACTACCTGATGCACCGTGCTGGCCATGACGCAGCCTTCGGCAGCTGCTACGGGGTGGGTTATTGCTGCAATCCTATTTTAAGCAACTGCCCATCGTCCGCATCGGTGAGCACGTAGAGGAAACCGTCCGGGCCCTGGCGCACGTCGCGGATGCGCGCGTTCAGGCCGCCCAGCAGGCGCTCCTCGTGGCTGACCTTGTCGCCGTCGAAGGTCAGGCGGATCAGCTCCTGGTCAGCCAGCGCGCCGATAAACAGGTCATGCTGCCAGGCCTTGAAACGCTCGGCGTCGTAGAATGCCATGCCGCTGATGGCCGGGGATTTCGCCCATACGTGCAGCGGATCCTTGGCGCCCTTGAGCGTCTTGCCCTGGGCCTCGGGTATCGGCGCCAGGTTGTAGTTGATGCCGTGGGTAGCCAGCGGCCAACCGTAGTTCTGCCCGCGCTCGATGACGTTGATCTCGTCGCCACCGCGTGGCCCGTGCTCGTGGGTCCACAGGGTGCCGGTCCAGGGGTTCAGCGCCGCGCCCTGCTGGTTGCGGTGGCCGTAGGACCAGATCTCCGGGCGCGCACCCTTCTGCCCCACGAAGGGGTTGTCGTCGGGCACGCGGCCGTCGGGGAAGATGCGCACCACCTTGCCCTGCAGCTTGCCCAGGTCCTGGGCGGTGGGCCGCTGGTTGTTCTCGCCCAGGGCGATGAACAGGTAGCCGTCGCGGTCGAACACCAACCGCGAGCCGAAGTGCTCGCCGGTGGACAGCTTGGGCTGCTGGCGGAAGATCACCTGGAAGTTGTCCAGGTGGGTCAGGTCATCCGACAGCTTGCCGCGGCCCACGGCGGTGCCGGCCTTGCCGTCCGGCCCGGCCTCGGCGAAGGACAAATAGACCAGGCGGTCTTCCTTGAACTGCGGCGACAGCGCCACGTCCAGCAGGCCGCCCTGCCCGTGCGCCCACACGCTGGGCCCGCCGCTGATGGGCGCCGACAGCTTGCCCTCGGGGCTGACCACCCGCAGGGTGCCCGGGCGCTCGGTCACCAGGAAGCCCTTGTGGTCGGGCAGGAAGGCCAGGGCCCAGGGGTGGTGCAGGCCCTCGGCCACCGGGGTAACGCTCAAGGGCCCCTGCTCGCTGGGGTAGGTGGCAGGCGCCGTGGCGGCGTGCACGGCGAGGGGCAGGCTTAGCAAGGCACTCAACAGAATCTGACGAAGCATGGGCTATTCCTTTCAGCGGTTGTCATCGCGCGCGGGGCGCTGGCTGTCAAAGTCGGGCTTGGCGGGGGTGCTGCGCAGGTTGTTGCCGTTGCCGATGCCGCCGTTCTGCAGCGTCGGCGGGTTGGGGTTGACCTGCTGGCGCAGGGCCGGCGAGGTGGGCGTGACCGGGCGGGTGCCCTGCATGCTGTTGGGGTTGGCGCGGCGCACGGCGCTGTTGTAGGGGTTGCTGGTGTCGGCCCAGGCGCTGGCGGCCGTGGCGGCCAGCAGCAGGGCGAGGATGGGCGGTAATGCTCGCATGGTGCCTTCTCCCGTTGACGAATCCTGACTATAGGCCCATTGGAACCGCTGCCTGGATGAGCGTTCGATGAAACCTGCGTCAGAGTCGTAACATTTTGTGGCCAGCATCGGGCTACTGCGGCGAACGCGGGGCCTTGGCGGTGGTCTGACGCAGACAACAACACCTGTCTCGAGAATGTGAACATGCGTCGATTCGTACTGCCCGCCCTGCGCCACTACCTGCTGCTGATGCTGGTGGTGGGCCTGAGCGCCTGCGCCCTGCTGCCGCCCCAGGACCCGATCAACATCAACGTGGTGGGCATCGAGCCGTTGCAGGGCCAGGACCTGGAAGTGCGCTTCGCGGTGAAGATCCGCCTGCAGAACCCCAATGAAGACAGCTACACCTACAACGGCGTGGCCCTGAACCTGGACGTCAACGGCCGCCCGCTGGCCTCGGGCGTCAGCAATGAAAGCGGCACCCTGGCGCGGTTCTCCGAGACCATCGTCACCGTGCCGGTCAGCGTCACCGCCTTCAGCGTGCTGCGCCAGACCCTGGGCCTGAGCCAGACCCAGTCGCTGGACAACCTGCCCTACGAGCTGCATGGCAAGCTGGCCAACGGCGTGTTCGGCACCGTGCGCTTCAGCGACCACGGCACCCTGTCGCTGGCGCCGCTGGCGGGCGACAGCGCCCCGCAGCCGTCGCAGAACCCGTACAAGAACAGCCGTTGGCCTGCCGCCACCCCTTGATTACACTGCGGGGACTGACACGGAGTCCCCGCCATGCCCCCTGAACTGCACACCGAACGCCTGCTGCTGACGCCGCTGCAACTGAGCGACGCCGCCGACATCCAGCGCCTGTTTCCCCAGTGGGAAGTGGTGCGCTACCTCGACAGCCACGTGCCGTGGCCCTACCCCGCCGATGGCGCCATCACCTGGGTGCGGGATTTCGTGCTGCCGGCCATGGCGGCGGGCAAGCACTGGGAGTGGGCGATTCGCCTGCGCAACGCACCGCAGCACTTGATCGGCTGCATCGGCCTGATGGATCAAACGGACAATCATCGAGGCTTCTGGCTGGCGCCCGCCTGGCAAGGCCAGGGCTACATGAGTGAAGCCTGTGGCACGGTGACCCGCTACTGGTTCGAGGTACTGGACCGGCCCGTGCTGCGGGTGCCCAAGGCGGTGGCCAATACTGGCTCGCGACGGGTGTCGGAGCGCGAGGGCATGCGGCTGGTGGGTGAGGCCGAGGGGGAATTCGTATGCGGGAGGCTGCAGCGCCAGTTATGGGAATTGCGCCGCGAGGAGTGGCGACGCGGCCATCGGCCGCTGCTACAAAACCTGTAGCAGCGGCCAAAGGCCGCGTCCAACGATCATTGATCGCGGTACGGCATATCCTCTTCCGGCCCCAGGTACACCGGCACGCGCCAGCCCACTTCACGCAGCGAATGCTGCACCTGGTTCTCCACGCCCAGCAGGGTGGCGAAGATGGCCATGCGCACGGCGATGCCGTTGTCGGTCTGCTTGAAGATGGCCAGGCGCGAGTCGTGGTTCAGGTCCACGCTGAGGTCGTTGGCGCCCGGGCGCGAGTCGCGCGGCAGCGGGTGCATGATCAGCGTGTGCGGGCCGCAGGTGGCGTTGACCAGGGCCTGATTGATCTGGAAATCGGCGCTGTAGCCTTCCAGGGTCTCGTCCTGGGCAAAACGCTCCTTCTGGATGCGCGTGGCGTACACCACGTCGGCGCCCTTCAGCGCGGTGTGCAGGTCGTGGGACTGCTCCACGTGGTGGCCGTGGCTGGCCAGGTATTCCACCAGGTGGGTCGGCAGCATCAGCGACTGCGGCGACACCAGGGTGATGCGCAGGTTGCGGTACAGCGCCAGCAGCTTGCTCAGCGAGTGCACGGTGCGGCCGTACTTGAGGTCGCCGGCGAAGACGATGTGCGCGCCGTCGATCAGCTTGTCCAGGCGCGAGAATTCGCGCTGGATGGTGTACAGGTCCAGCAGCGCCTGGCTGGGGTGCTCGCCGGGGCCGTCACCGGCGTTGATCACCGGCACGTGGGTGGCCTGGGCAAATTCGGCGACCGCGCCCAGGTCGGGGTGGCGCACCACGATGGCGTCGGCGTAGCCGGCGATGACACGGCTGGTGTCGTGGATCGACTCACCCTTGGCCATGGACGAGAAGGTGAAGCCGGTGGTGTCGCACACCGAGCCGCCCAGGCGCGCGAACGCCGAGCTGAAGCTCAGGCGCGTGCGGGTGCTGGCCTCGAAGAACAGGTTGGCGAGCACCGCGCCTTCCAGCACGCGAGTGGTCTTCTGGCGGCGGGCGATGGGCTGCATGATGTCAGCCACGCGCAGCAGGTCTTCGACCGAGTCACGGGTATAGCCGTCCACCGACAGCAGGTGATGACCCATTTCACTGTTGGCGGCGTGAATGTGTACACCCTGTGTATCCAGCGCCACACCTTTCAGAATCTCCAGCATGAAGCGCTGGGCGATGTCGGGCATCTTGCGCATTTCCGGCGACTCGTCCGGCAGCAACCAGCTGTCCAGCGCCCGGCGAGACACGCCAATGCGCTGCGCCAGGGCGTCGCGGGTGAAGTTGAGACGGCGCATGGCATCGCGCAGGAAAACTTGTTGGGACATGGAGGGCGGACTCGGCTGGATATACACGCTGCGGATTATCCGCGCGTGCCTTGGCTGATGCAAGCGGTGTTCTAGGACGCGGCCTTTGGCCGCTGCTACACCCTGCCCCTTCCTCTCAAGGGCGGTTCAACAGCGCCAGGCGCACTGCCAGCATGGTCAGCACCGTTGCCAGCCCCAGCGACTGCACCTTGGCCCAGCGCCCGTTGGCCGCCAGCCGCCGGTAAATGGCCGCGCCGAACACCGCCAGCAACGAATGAAACACCGTGGCCGTCAGCGCCAGCATCACCCCCAGCTGAATCAGCTGCCAGCCCACCTGGCCACGCGCAGGCTCCACGAATTGCGGCAGGAACACCATGAAGAACAGCAGCGCCTTGGGGTTGAGCAGGCTGTTGAGCGTGGCCGAAAACAGGATGCGCGCCAGCGGCAGCTGCTCGCGGCTGTTCAGCGCGCCCAGGCCGCCACCGCGCAGGGTCTTGAACGCCAGCCACAGCAGGTACAGCGCCCCCGCATAGCGAATCAGGTCGAACGCCGGCGGCCAGCTGGCCACCAGCGCGGTCACGCCGGTGGCGGTCAACACCGCAAGGCTGAGGTCGGCGATGGTGATGCCCAGCGCCGCCATCAGGCCACCGCGCCAACCCCGGGCGATGGCCTGGCCGAGCACGAAGGCCATGTTCGGCCCTGGCGAGAGCAGCAACAGAATCACGGCCAGGAAAAACACCGGCAGCGTATCGAGGGAGATCATGGTGCTGCGTCCTTGCCTTGGAAATTGAACCGCCAGCGTACGCGTAGCCGGGCATGGCGTCCCATAACAGTGAGGGGCAATTTCACCCGAGCAGTCGAGTTTCATCTTCCACGGGTTGACGTCCCCGCCCGGCATAGGGCACCGTAAAGCCATGAACAACGCCCTGCGCACCACCTCGACCCGTACCACCACGACCGCCACCGGCGGGCCGTGCGGCGAGGCGTGAGCAACACCTGACACGCAACACCCAAGGCCCCGCCAGCAATGGTCGGGGCCTTTTTTGTGCCGCACCGGCGCTGGTTATTTCAAGGAGAAACACCATGGCTGCATTGAAGCTGAACCGCCCTGCCCTGCTGATCGTCGACGTCCAGGTAGGTCTGATCCACGGGCCGCAGAAGCCCTGGCAAGGCGAGCGCCTGCTGGCCACTATCAATCAGGTCATCGCCAAGGCCCAGGCCGCTGGCGCGCCGATCCTGGCGGTGCGCCACACCGGCCCAGACGGTTCCCCCATCGCCCAGGGCAGCCCGTTCTGGCAGGTGGCGCCCGAGTTGAACCTTTCGCACGGCAACGTGCGCCTGTTCGACAAGCAGGCCTCCAGCGCCTTCCAGGGTACCGACCTTGAGCAGTGGCTGAAGGCCGAACAGGTGGAAGACCTGGTGATCGTCGGCCTCAAGACCCAATACTGCGTCGATAGCGCCTGCCGCGCCGCCGCGCAGCTGGGCTTCAAGCCGGTGCTGGTGGCCGACGGGCACAGCTGCATGGACACCGACCTGCTGGCCGCCGAGGTGATCATCGCCCACCACAACCAGACCCTGCATGGCCCTATCGCCCGCGTGGCGGCGGCCGCAGAGCTGCAATTCTGAAGCGCTGGCGATAAAAAACCTGCTTGCAGGCCATGAAAATACTGGCCTGCAAGCCCCCCACAGCAGCCCTCGGGGTTGGTATTGTTCCAGCTGGTCTGGAGCCGTGGTACGCGACTTGCTGGTTGCCTGCCACTTGCCAACATCGAGGTCCGCCGTGGCTGCCTACAACCTGCGTCAACTGAAGTATTTCATCACCACCGTCGAATACGGCAGCGTCGCCGAGGCGTCGCGCAAGCTGTACATCGCCCAGCCGTCGATCTCCACTGCCATCAAGGCGCTGGAAGACAGCTTCGGCGTGCAACTGCTGATCCGCCATCACGCCCAGGGCGTGTCCCTCACCCCCAGCGGCGCGCGCTTCTACCGCAAGGCCCAGGAACTGCTGCGCATGGCCCGCGAGTTCGAACAGAACGCCCTGGCCGACAATGACGTGGTGGCCGGGCAGATCGACATCGGCTGCTTCGAAACCGTGGCACCGCTGTACCTGCCGCAACTGATCGCCGGCTTCAGCGCGCTCTACCCCGGCGTCGAGATCCGCATCCGCGACGGCGAACAGCAAGAGCTGGTACAGGGCCTGACCTCGGGCAGCTTCGACCTGGCCATCCTCTACAAGCACGACCTGGACAGCACCATCGAAACCGAACCGCTGATGCCGGCCCAGCGCCCCTACGCCCTGCTGCCGGCCGACCACCGCTTCGCCCGGCAGCCGCAAGTATCGCTGCGCGACCTGGCCACCGAGCCGATGATTTTGCTCGACGTGCAGCCCAGCCGTACCTATTTCGTCAGCCTGTTCGAAGAACTGGGCCTCACCCCGCGCATCGCCTTCAGCTCGCCCTCGATCGAAATGGTGCGCGGCATGGTCGGCCAGGGTTTCGGCTTCTCGATACTGGTCACCCGCCCGCACTCGGAATGCACCTACGACGGCAAGAAGGTGGTGTGCGTGGACATCGTCGAGGACGTCACGGGCTCGGGGCTGGTGGCCGCCTGGCTCAAGCGCGGGCAACTGACCAAGCCGGCGCAGCTGTTCGCCGACTACTGCCGCGAGCAGCTGACGGCCAAGGCAACCGCCGCTCCCCCCGCCCCGTAACAGCAACTGTCTTGAGAGCGCGTTGTCTGCATCGCGACTAAAGTCGGCTCCTACGCCGTTCGTGGTAGGAGCCGGCCTTGGCCGCGATGCAGGCAACGCAATTTAAGGGGTATATGCATTCACTCCCGGGCGCCGCGGTGAGCCTGATGCACCGCGCATGCAAGACGCCGCCTGGCGGCAGCTGCTACAACCTGTGGGAGCTGGCTTGCCAGCGAGTTGTTGGGGCCATAAAAGCTCGCTGGCAAGCCAGCTCCCACAAGGGAAAGCGGCTATCATGCTTGGCATCCGGCCCTAAAAGGATTCCAGCCGCCCAATGCCGTTCTTCGCCAAAACGCCACGCCCGCCACGCCCCCTGCGCCTGCTGGCCCCCTGGCTTGCCGGGGCGCTGCCGCTGGTACTGGGCCTGGGTATTCTGTACTGGCAGGCCGAGCGCGACCTGGCCGCCAACGCCCAGCACACCACCGAACAGGCCCTGGCGCAGTTCGAGCTGATGCTCGACAACGTCGCCGAATCCGCCAACGCCCTGCTGCCCCTGGCCGGCCAGCCCTGCGCCGAGGCCACCCTGGCGCTGCGCGAGCAGGTCACCCGCCGGCCCTTCGTGCGCTCCACCAACCTGGCGCTGAACGACCACCTGTATTGCAGTTCGCTGTTCGGCGAGTTCAGCGAGCCCATCAACCCTGGCGATTACGTGGACGGCCACCTGTGGCTGATGGACGGCAACCCGGTCACCCCTGGCCACGCGCTGCTGGTGTACCGCGCCTTCGATGATGACCAGACTGCCCTGGCCACCCTCGACGGCTACCACCTGGCCAACGCCCTGCGCATGATCGGCCGCGAGCAGACCGTGCTGCTGCAAGTGGGCAACAGCTGGCTGGCACCCGACGGCCAGGTGCACGACGCCCCGGCGCCAGCCTTCGCCGTGGCGCCGACGCAGCTCACCTCCAGCCGCTACCCGCTCAGCGTCAGCAGCGGCTACCCCAGCGGTGAAGCCTGGCGCTGGGTCAGCGGCCAATACCCCCTGTTGGTGGCCCTGCTGGTGGTGCTCGCGGCCCTGGCAGCCGGGCTGTGCCACTGGCTGCTGAACCGCCCGCAGTCGCACCGCGCAGAGCTCGCCCGGGCGCTGGAGGCCAACGAGTTCCTGCCCTATTACCAGCCGGTGGTGCGCAGCCTCACCGGGCGCTGGTCCGGCGCCGAGGTGCTGATGCGCTGGCAGCACCCGCGCGAAGGCCTGGTGCCGCCGGACCTGTTCATCCCCTTCGCCGAGCACTCGGGGCAGATCGTGCCCATGACCCGCAGCCTGATGCGCCAGGTCGCCGATGACCTGCGCCCCCACGCCGACCTGCTGGAAGACGACTTCCACCTGGGCATCAACATCAGCGCCGAGCACTGCCAGGACCTGGCCCTGCTGGACGACTGCCGCGACTTCCTGCAGGGCTTTCCGCCCGGGCGCATCACCCTGGTGCTGGAACTGACCGAGCGCGAACTGATCCGCCCCAGCGCGGTGACCCACCAGCTGTTCGAAGCCTTGCACAACCTGGGCGTGATGATCGCCATTGACGATTTCGGCACCGGCCATTCCAGCCTGGCCTACCTGCGCGAGTTCAAGGTGGACTACCTGAAGATCGACCAGAGCTTCGTCGCCACCATCGGCAAGGACGCGCTGTCGGGGCATATCGTCGACAGCATCATTGAACTGTCCGGCAAGCTCGACCTGGGCATCGTCGCCGAGGGCGTGGAGGATGAGGTGCAGCGCGAGTACCTGGTGCAGCGGCGGGTGGAATTCCTGCAGGGTTACCTGTTCGGCAAACCAATGCCCATCGACGCCTTCCTGCAAAGCCTGCATAACCCGTAGCAGCTGCCGCAGGCTGCGTCCGCCCCCCACCGAAATAGGCCTGGCAGCCCGCGGCGCCTATCACGCGGCCTGGCGGCCGCTGCTACAAAATGGAGCATAGCGCCCCATTTTGGTGACACGCCCCGCCCCACAATGAGATCATTGCCGCCCTTACCTGCCCGTTCCACCCCGCGCTCCAGAGGCTCTCTTGTCCAAAGGCATCATCTCGTCCGTCACAGCGTCCAGCCTGTTCGCCGTGATGTACTTCTATACCTCGCTGCTCACCCCGCTCACCGGCGAAGAAATCTTCGGCTGGCGCATCCTCCTGACCGTGCCCTGCGTGACGCTGTTCCTGCTGATCACCCGCGACTTCAAGCTGGCCGTGGGCCTGCTCAAGCGCATGCGCGAGCGGCCGATTCTGCTGCTGGGCAGCATCGGTACCGCGTCGTTGCTGGGCGTGCAGCTGTGGCTGTTCCTCTGGGCGCCGCTGCATGGCCGCAGCCTGCCGGTGTCGCTGGGCTACTTCCTGCTGCCGCTGACCATGGTGCTGACCGGGCGTGTGGTCTACGGCGAGCGCCTGTCGTACCTGCAGAAAGTGGCGGTGGGCTTCGCCCTGTGCGGCGTGGGCCATGAACTGTGGGTGCACGGCAGCTTCGCCTGGGAGACCCTGCTGGTGGCGTCCGGCTACCCGGCCTACTTCGTGCTGCGGCGCAAATGCCGGACCGACCACCTGGGCGGGCTGTGGACCGACATGTGCCTGATGATGATCCCGGCCACCTGGTTCGTCACCACCGGCCCCCTCTCGGCCACCGACATGCTCCAGCACCCGGCCCTGTACGGCCTGATTCCGGTGCTGGGCATGATCAGCGCCCTGGCGCTGGTGTCCTACGTCATGGCCAGCCGCCTGCTGCCGTTCAGCCTGTTCGGCCTGCTCAGCTACGTGGAACCGGTGCTGCTGGTGGGCGTGGCGCTGCTGCTGGGCGAAAGCATCGCCCGTGACCAGTGGTGGACGTATATCCCGATCTGGCTGGCGGTGGTGGTGCTGATCATTGAAGGCTTCAAGCACCTGGTGCGCTCGCGCAGGCGCAGCATGTAACTCAAGGATGCACCAGCAACAACACCGCGCTAATGCTCAGGAATGACGCCAGCGTGGTCAGCACCAGCGCCGCCGCACAGCGCCCCTCAAGCCCGAAGCGCTGCCCCATGATGGGGTAGACGCTCATCATCGGCGCGCTGGCGATCACCACGCCGGCCAGCATCATTGGCGCCGGCACGTCCGCCAGCAGCCAGAACAGCAGCCCCAGCAGCAGGGGGTGCACCAGCAGCTTGCCAGCGCTGATCAAGCCCAGCTCCTGCAACTGGCCGCGCACCTTGGTGCCGTAGAGCACACCGCCGATCACGAACAACGCCGCCGGTGCCGAGGCCTGGGCCAGCATGTCGATGACCTTCAGCGGCGCCACCGGGATCTGCACCCGCGCCAGCGACAGCGCGCCACCGACGATGATAGACACGATCAACGGGTTGCGCCCCAGGCGCTTGAGGGTTTCGAGAATCACCCGGCGCGCCGAGCCGCCCTGCTGCTCACCCGCCTCGGCCATGGCCAGCGCCAGGGGGATCATCACCAGGTTCTCGATGACCATGCCCAGCGCCAGCGCCACCACCGCTGGGGGCCCGGCGACCATGGCGGCGATGGGGTAGCCGATGAAGCCGCTGTTGGACACCGACATGCCCATGCCGGCGATGGCGGCGTTGGCCACGCTGGCCTGGCGCACACGGCGAAACACCAGGAACCCCACGGCGAAGCTGCCCAGCGAGGCCAGGCCGTACGCCAGCAGGTAGTGGTAGTTGAACACCTCGCTGATGGGCCGCTGGGCCAGCGCGCGGATCACCAGCGCCGGCAGGCAGAAGACGATGACGAAGGTGCCGACGCCGCGCACCTGTTCACGGCTCAGCAGTTTGAGCGCCGTGGCCAGGTAGCCCAGGGCGATGATGATGAAGATCGGTGCGGTGATGGCGAGCACGTCTAGCAACGACTGGTTTCCTTTTGGACGCGGCCTGCGGCCGCTGCTACGGGAGCATCGTGATCAATCCTGGCGCACCTCGACCTGCCCATGACTGTGGCACGCCTGGGCGATGGCTTCCACCACCCGCAGGTTCTGCAGCCCGTCACGCACGCTCACCAGCGGCTGCGCCTGGCCACGAATGACCTGGCAGAAATGCGCCAGCTGGCGCGCCAGCGGGTCGGCGCGGTCCTGGCGCAGCTGCTCGCTGATGAACGGCTTCCACCACGAACGATCCTCGTCGCGGCCATAGCGTTTGAGGCGCATGGTGGGCACCGACAGCTGGCCGAAGGTGCCGCTGATCACGTAGCAGTCCTCGTCATCGTAGTGGCTGTAGGTCTTGTTTTCCTCGCTGGTCTGCTCCCAACTGCGCGGGCTGGCGGCGGTGTCCGAGAGCAGGAAACTGCCCAGCGCACCGCTGGCGAAGCGCAGGCTGATGGCCACCGTGTCTTCCACCTCGAAGCCGCGGGTGGCATGGGAAGCCATGGCCTGCACCGCGACGATCTCACCGCACAGCGAACGCAGGTTGCCGATCTCGTGTATCAGGTTGAGCAAAATCGGCCCGCCGCCCACCTGGGTGCGCCACGGGCCAGCAGCGAAGTATTCATCGGGCTTGTAGAACAGCGCCGTGCCCATGACCGCCACCAGGTTGCCCAGCAGGCCATCGGCGATCACCTGCCGGGCCTGGGCCAGGATCGGGCTGTGGGCGCGGTGGTGGCCAACCAGCAACGGTGTGTCCGATGCGCGGCTGGCCGCGTACAGGCGCTCGCCCTCCTCCAGGGTATGCGCCAGGGGTTTTTCCACCAGCGCCGGCACCCGCGCAGCCAGGCAGGCCAGCGCCTGCGGCACGTGCAGGGGGTTGGGCGTGGCGAGTATGACGCCGTCGGGGCGGAACTCGGCGAACAACGCGTCCAGCGAGGTGAACAGCGGCACGTGCAGGCGCGCGGCCAATTCCACCGCGGCGGGCGATGGGTCGACAATGGCCGCCAGTTGGCATTCATGGCTGGCCTGGATCTGTTCGATATGGAAGTGGCCGATGGCACCGGCGCCGGCTACGGCAATGCGAAGAAGGGACATATGGCTCTCTGATTATTCTTGGGGATTATTCTGGCTGAGCAATGGCCATAGCTTAATCAATCGCGATCAGGACATAATCCGCCATTATGAAGATTCAGAATGCGCAATTAGCGAATAATGAGCCTTTCCTGCGCGACCTGCAGCTCTTCTGCAGCGTGGCCCGCCATGCCAGTTTTGTCACGGCGGCCCAGGAAAGCGGCATCTCCCCGGCCCACCTGAGCAAGCGCATCGCGCTGCTGGAGGCGTCGCTGGGGGTCAAGCTGTTCCAGCGCACCACGCGCCGGGTCAACATTACCGCCGACGGCGAGACCGCCTTCACCTGGGCGCAGACCCTGCTGGGCAACGTCGACGACATGCTGCAGGCGCTGTCCGGGGTGCGCAACGAGCCGCGCGGCGCCCTGCGCATCAGCACCAGCCTGCGCCTGGGCCGCGAGTACATCGCGCCGGTGATGGCGCGCCTGCGCCAGCGCTACCCGGCGCTGGAGGTGTGGCTGGAACTGCTGGACCGGCGCGCCGACCTGATCGCCGAGAACTTCGACATCGACATTCGCGTGGGCGAAGTGCTGGAACAGCACCTGATCGCCCACCGCATCACCAGCAGCTACCGCATTCTCTGCGCCGCCCCCGCCTATATAGAACGCATGGGTAGCCCGCGCAGCCTGGCCGAACTGGCCCAGCACGACTGCCTGCTGTTCCGCGAGCGCGACCAGCGCTTCGGCTTGTGGCGCCTGCACGGCAGCGCTGGCGAGGAAAGCGTGAAGGTCACCGGGCCCATGGCCTCCAACCACAGCGACGTGGTGCGCCAGTGGGCCCACGAGGGCTACGGCATCATCATGGCCTCGGTGTGGGACGTGGCCGCCAGCCTCAAGGCCGGCGACCTGGTGCAGGTGCTGCCCGGCTACCGCCAGCCGGCGGACGTGTGGGCGGTGACCACCGCGCGCGGGGGCGAGTCGGAGAAGATTCGCGTGTGTATCGAATTCCTCAAGGAAGCCCTCACCCACGGCCCGCAAACCCTGCTGATGCCATAATTACACCCCGCTAACCCACCGTAGCCGCTGCCGCAGGCTGCGCTGGCCCTTGCCCACGCTGGAGATCTTCAGTGTACCGGCTGGCCAGCGCAGCCTGGCGGCAGCGGCTACGCAGCGGTGTCGCGGCCGTGGGAATCGAGGTATTCCTGACCTTTTATTCAATTCTGGTACGAAGGTGCAACAATTGGCACACTTCTTTCTAATGGTTTTCGACCGCGGTGTCAGGATCCCCTTTTCATTGGATCCGTTGGTGCACACAATGCACCATTTGCTAACAACGGGCAGCTACCCTGTCCAATACCAGTGCAGAAACTCCGCCAAAAGCGGTAGAACAGGAAGTCGGATCTATGTTCGAAGTGCCGTCCTCAATCAGGTTGTTGCTGTCCCGCTTCAGCCAGGCCCACGCGGGCCATTTCCACTCCCTGCGCTACGTCCGCCAGGACAGCCTGGGCCTGTCGGTCACCCGTAACGTCGTCGACCCGCCCCGCCGCCACCGCAGCAGCGGCGTGATGCTGTGCGTGCGGGTCAACGGCAACGAGGCGTTCGCCGCCACCAGCGACCTCACCGAAAAAGGCCTGGAGCACGCCTACGACCAGGCGCTGCTGCTGGCCCACGCCATGGGCCAACGCGCCCTGCTGAGCCTGCCACCATTGCAAGGCAACGCCGTTCACACCCGCTACAGCTCGCCCGCCGCCGACCAGCCGCTGCCCGATGCCGGGCACTGGCTGGAGGTGCTGCGCGCCGAATCGGCGCGCGTGCCGCAGCACGAGCGCCTGGTGAACTGGTCGGCCAGCCTGGGCATCACCGACAGCCAGCAGCTGTACGTGGACAGCACCGGCAGCGAGATCGCCAGCCACAAGCGGCTGTTCTTCCCCGAACTGGACGTGACTGCCTTCGACGGCCAGCAAAGCCAGCGGCGCACCTGGGCCATTGCCCGCCAGGGTGGCAGCGAGCTGGTGCATGAATCCGGCTTCATCGGCCAGATCGAGCAGGTGGCCGACCAGGCCCTGCAGTTGCTGGCTGCGCCCAACACCCCGGAAGGCCCGCGCGACCTGCTGCTGATGCCCGACCAGATGATTCTGCAGATCCACGAGTCCATCGGCCACCCGCTGGAACTGGACCGCATCCTGGGCGACGAGCGCAACTACGCCGGCACCAGTTTCGTCACCCAGGACATGTTCGGCAGCTACCAGTACGGCTCGCCGCTGCTCAACGTCAGCTTCGACCCGCAGGTGCCGGACGAACTGGCCAGCTACAGCCACGACGACGAAGGCACGCCGGCGCACAAGCACCTGCTGATCGAAGCCGGGGTGCTCAAGCGCCCACTGGGCGGCGCCCTGTCCCAGGCCCGCAGCGGCCTGGCCGGGGTGGCCAACAGCCGCGCCTGCGACTGGAACCGCCCGCCCATCGACCGCATGGCCAACCTCAACGTCGAGCCCGGCGACCAGAGCCTGGCGCAGATGATCGGCAACATCGAGCACGGAATCCTCATGGCCACCAACCGCTCCTGGTCCATCGACCAGGCCCGCAACAAGTTCCAGTTCGGCTGTGAATGGGCCCAGCTGATCGAGAACGGCGAGCTGGCCGGCGTGGTCAAGAACCCCAACTACCGCGGTATTTCCTCGCAGTTCTGGCGCAACCTCAGTGCCGTTGGCGACCGCTCCACCTTCGAGGTGATGGGCACCCCCAACTGCGGCAAGGGCGAACCCAACCAGGCAGTCACCGTGGGGCATGCGTCGCCGCCCTGTGTGTTCAAGCAGATCGACGTGTTCGGGGGGCAAGCGTGATGAATCACACTCTCTACCGCCGCTCCTTCGACATGCTGGAACAATGGCTGCACACCCAACTGGCCGCCGGCGAGCACTTCTCGCTGTGGTTCAGCGCCGAGGACTCGCAGTTCATCCGCTTCAACCATGGCCAGGTGCGCCAGGCCAGCCAGGTGCTGCAGATCGACGCCACGCTGCGCCTGATCCACAACGAGCGCCATGCCAGCGACACCCTGAACCTGACCGGCGACGTGGCCACCGACCGCGAGCGCCTGGGCGAAGCATTGGTTGGCCTGCGCGCGCTGCTGCAAGTGCTGCCGCCTGACCCGTACCTGCAACTGGACAACCAGGTGTTCGCCAGCGACCGCGTGCCCGACGGCAGCCTGCCCAGCGCCGACGCGCTGATCGAGCAAGTGGGCGCGCTCAGCCAGGGCCTGGACATGGTCGGCATTTACGCCGGAGGCCCGATGTACCGGGGCTTCGCCAGTTCCTGGGGTGGCCGCGGCTGGCACGTGGCAATCAGCGCCAGCCTGGACTTCAGCCTGTTCCACGAAAACGGCGAGGCGGTGAAGATCACCTACGCCGCCAGCGAATGGGACGCCGATGAACTGGCCGCGCAATTCGCCCAGGGCCGCGAGCAGCTGGCGCACCTGGGCAAGCCACGCATGACCCTGGCACCCGGCCAATACCGCGCCTACCTGGCACCGGCCGCCGTGGAGGAAATCATCGGCATGCTGCAATGGGACGGCTTTTCCGCCCGTGCCCTGGCCACCCGCCACAGCCCATTGCAGGCCCTGCAGCTGAAAACCGCCAGCCTGTCGCCCCAGGTCAGCATCGGCGAAATGGCCTCCACCGGCCTTGAGCCACTGTTCAACAGCGAAGGCAGCCTGCGCCAGGACCAGCCGCTGATCGAGCACGGCCAACTGGTGGGCCAGATGGTCAGCTCGCGTTCGGCCCGGGAGTACAGCCTGGTCGCCAACGGCGCCGACACCTACGAAAAACCTTCCTCGCTGGTGATGGCCGGCGGCGACCTGCCCAGCGCCGAAGTGCTGCAAGCCCTGGGCACCGGCCTGTACATCGGCAACCTGTGGTACCTGAACTACTCCGACGTTGGCCTGGCACGCATGACCGGCATGACCCGCTTCGCCAGCTTCTGGGTGGAAGACGGGCAGATTGTCGCGCCCATCGACACCATGCGTTTCGATGACAGCGTCTACGACCTGTTCGGTACCAACCTGCTGGCCCTGACCCGCGAGCGCAGCCTGCGCATCAGCACCAGCACCTACTCGCAACGCGACGCGCAAACCCTGTTGCTGCCGGGCGCGTTGATCGAGCGCTTCACCCTCACGCTGTAGACCGTGCGGTAAACCCCCGGGGCCATACGTGGCCCCGGGGCTTTTTATTACTGTTATTCGCCTGTGTGCCTGACGCCAACTTGAAAGACTGTTTTCACTAACGGTCGCGGGCCTTTATTTTTTTCAACCTCAGCACAGAACAATTCAGGGCTTAACTATTGGATAAATAAACACACTGTCACGCACCAAATAAAACCGCACTTTCCGGTTTGGTGCACACCCAACTAATACCCTGCACCGTGCCGATTCGATGTTTAACCCACATCGCGATCACGGCCTCGTGCAGCCCGAACTCTGCCCCGTGATGGCCGCTCGCTTGGCCGTCAGGGAGCCCTGCGCCCCGCGCCTGGAACAAACGTACAGGAATGCGACATCCCGTGGCTAAATTGGCGTCAAGCGCTCTACAGCGCAGGTTCTGGCACAGCGGTTGCTCTGTATTGACTCAGCCACATCCCCGTACAACCTTGTACATACGATAAAAAGGAAGGCGTCATGAAACCGTACACAGCCACCTCCACTTAGTTGCAGAAGACTGAATTCTGACACTATCGGCAGACTTCAGTATTGACCGCTTACTTGCGCCGCCCACAGTCGAACATTAATTAAATGTTTGAGCGGTACCGCTTTGCCCTTCTTTTTATTCGAGGGAGACTTGATGAATGACGCGGTAAAAAAGAAGCCACCCCAGGTGCCCACTTCAATCGCCCCCGCCACGCCGTGGCCCGGTATTCCATTCCGGCCCAATACGTCGCGCCCGGGTATATTGAAGAAACAACAGGTGCTGATATTGGTGGCGGTATCCGTGCTGTTGCACGGCGGGGCCTGGTGGCTGATGCAACAGGCCAAGGCGCCGGTGCCGGAAGTTGCCCCGCAGGTGCCGGAAATGACCGTGGAGCTCACCAGCCCGACGCCCCCCACCCCCGAGCCGCCCCCGCCGGAACCACCGCCGCCGCCGCCCCCTCCGCCGCCACCGGCGCCCGAGGAAGACCCGGACGCGGTGAAACCGCCGCCCAAGCCGGTGGAGAAAAAGGTCGAGAAGCCCAAGCCGGTGCCCAAGCCGCAGCCGCTGAAAAAGCCTGCGCCACCGACCCCGCCAGCCCCGGCGCCGACGCCTGCGCAAAGCGCACCGCCCAGCCCTGCCCCGGCACCGGCGGCGCCTGCGGCAGCGCCCGGCCCGGTGAAAGAGTCGGCGGCCATTTCCGGCCTGGCCAGCCTGGGCAACCCGCCGCCCGAATACCCGTCGCTGGCCCTGCGCCGCAACTGGGAAGGCACCGTGGTGCTGCGCATCAAGGTGCTGGCCAACGGCCGCGCCGGCAGCGTCGAGGTGACCAAATCCAGCGGCAAGCCGCAGCTCGATGAAGCGGCGGTGGAAGCCGTGCGCAACTGGAAGTTCATTCCGGCCAAGCGCGGCGACACGCCCATCGACGGCTTCGCCAGCCAGAGCATCGACTTCAAGTTGCCGCAGTAAACGAACTCAACCCTATTCAAGTTGTGCGAGGTAAAAACCATGAATGCTTCAATGTCCGCAATGATCGTCCCGGGCGTGCTCTGGGCCCTGGTGTTCTTCTCCGTGCTCAGCTGGGGCCTGCTGCTGATCAAGTCGGCCCAGTACCTGCGCCTGAAATCGCAGAACAAGCAGTTCACCCGCGCCTTCTGGGCCGCCCCCGACCTGCTCACCGCCGCCGAGCACTCCACCCAGTACCCCGGCGCCCTGGCGCGCATCGCCAACAGCGGCTTCGAAGCCATGGCCAGCGATGACAACCCGCGCAACGCCCAGCAACTGGCGCACACCATCAACCGCCAGGACCGCCTGGAGCGCAACCTGCGCCAGCAGATCCAGAAGGAACGCCGCGCCCTTGAAGCGGGCCAGGCGATCCTGGCCAGCATCGGCAGCACCGCGCCCTTCATCGGCCTGTTCGGCACCGTGTGGGGCATCATGGAAGCGTTGCAGAGCATTGGCGCCAGCGGCTCGGCCAGCCTGGAAACCGTGGCCGGGCCCATCGGCCACGCGCTGATCGCCACCGGCGTGGGCATCGCCGTCGCCGTGCCGGCGGTGCTGATCTACAACTTCTTCCTGCGCCGCCTGAAGCTGGCCATGGCCGACATGGACGACTTCGCCCACGACTTCGACAGCCTGGCCCAGCGCAGCGCCTTCGCCGTCAGCCGCGAGCCCATCGCCCACAAGCACGCCACCCGCGTGCAGGAGGCGAGCTGACATGGCTTTCTCCACTCAAGACAGCGACGAAGTGCTGAGCGAAATGAACGTCACGCCGCTGGTGGACGTAATGCTGGTGCTGCTGGTGGTGTTCATCGTCACCGCGCCACTGATGACCAACGCCATCAAGGTCAACTTGCCGAAAACCGACGCCGTGGCCCCCGCCGAGAAGAAAGACCCGGTAGTGGTCAGCGTCGACCAGGACGGCAAGTTCTTCCTCGCCAAGAGCGAAATCGCCCCCGAGCTGCTGGAAAAAAGCCTCTCGGACGTGAAGGCCAAGGACCCCGAGGTACGGGTGCAGCTGCAGGCCGACACCAGCGTCAACTACGGGCAAGTGGCCAAGGCCATGGCCTCCATCGAGCGCTCGGGCATCACCAGGATCTCGGTGATGACCTCGCGTTGACGCGCCGGCCGGGAAGGGGATGAGACAACCCGGCCACGCGCGGCAGTAAACGGCCGTTCCACACCTGTGTGGTGCCCCTTTGGGCACTGCAGGGGAGCGGCTTGCTTGAAGCACAGGAGTTTCGTCCGGGGCCGGCATAACCCAGCCGGAAAAAGAGGGCTCACAAGGCCATTTCACTAAACGTCTGAAAAAGTCGGAAATTACCATGTTGATGAGTTTGCAACGTTTCACCCTCAAACCACTGGCGGCCACCCTGCAACGGCGCAGCATGGTGCCGCTGTGCGTGATGGCCATGGGCATGAGCACCGTGCAGGCGGCCGAAACCACCGATGACTCCGGCACCGCCGCCGCAGCCGTGGTCGCGCCGGCCACCACCCAGTTGCAGAAGGTCGAAGTGACCGGCTCGGCGATCCGCCGGGTCGACGCCGAGACGGCCGTGCCAGTGACCATTCTGCGCGCCGCCGACCTTGAGAAGCAGGGCGTGACCACCACCGCCGAGCTGATGCAGCGGGTGACAGGCAACAACTCCATCGGCAACTCCGCCGGCTCCGTGGGCGCCGCCACCGGCGGTGCCAGCTTCGCCGACATGCGTGGCATCGGCGCCAACAAGACCCTGGTGCTGCTCAACGGCCGGCGCCTGGCCAACAACGCCATGTCCGGCACCAATAGCCAGGGCGGCGCGGTTGACCTGAACATGATTCCGTTTGCCGCCATCGACCGCGTGGAAGTGCTGCGCGACGGCGCCTCGGCGCTGTACGGCACCGACGCCATCGGCGGCGTGATCAACTTCATCACCAAGAAATCGCTCACCGACGGCACCCTCACCCTGGGTGGCGAGAACCCCACCAACAGCGGTGGCGGCGGCAGCAAGGACATGAGCGGCAGCTGGGGCTACGGCGACCTCGACAAGGACCGCTTCAACGTGATGGGCGTGTTCAACTACCGCACCCAGCAGAACCTCGACGCCAACGACCGCAGCTTCGACCAGGACTACGTGCCCGGCCGCGGCCTGGACAACACCTCGGGTACCGCCTTCCCGGCCAACTACAGCCAGAACGGCAACGCCGCGAACCCGCTGGGCGGCGCCTGCAGCGGCGCCAACCTGATCGCCAGCAACGGCGTGTGTCGCTACAGCACACGCAACTCCATCGACCTGCTGCCGCAGACCGAATCCACCTCGTTCTTCGGCAAGGCCACCGGCAAGCTGGCCGACGACCACAACGTCAACCTGGAATACTTCTGGAGCCGCAACAACAACAGCACCACCGTGGCCCCGGCGCCGCTCACCGGCCTGAGCCTGGCGCCCAGCTCGCCCTACTACCCCGGCAACGGCATCACCCCGCTGCCCACCAGCTTCGCCCTCGACCCCACGCAACCGGTGGACGTGAACTGGCGTGAAACCGCCGCCGGCGACCGCGAATCGAAAGACCAGAACACCAGCCAGCGCCTGCTGCTGAGCTTCGACGGCACCGTCGGCGGCTGGGACTACAACGTCGGCGCCGGCTATAACCAGAACCAGGTGGTGAACAGCGTCACCGGCGGCTACGCCAGCGACGCGGCACTGACCTCGGGCCTGGCCAGCGGCCTGCTCAACCCGTTCGGCGCGCAGACCGATGCCGGCCAGGCGTTCATCGACGCCAACACCTACCACGGCGCCTACGCCGTCTCCACCGGCCGCGTGGCCTCGCTGGACGGCAAGGTCACCCGCGAGATCGGCGACTGGTTCGGTGCCGGCCCCGTGGGCTTGGCCCTGGGCGGCGAGTACCGCAAGGAGAAATACCACGAGTCGGTGGCCGACTGGGCCGGTGACCTGTCAAGCCTGGGCGTGGACCCGGACAGTTCGGTGTCGGGCGAGCGCAGCATCAGCGCCGAATACGCCGAGATCAACGTGCCGGTGATCGACAGCCTGGAACTGGGCGCGGCGGTGCGCCACGACAAGTACAGCGACTTCGGCAGCACCACCAACCCCAAGTACACCTTCCGCTTCCAGCCGTTCAAGGAACTGGTGATGCGCGGCGCCTACAGCGAAGGCTTCCGTGCCCCATCGCTGTATGAGCTGAACAACCCCACCTACACCACCTTCACCCAGGGCAACTACAACGACCCAACCCTGTGCGCTGGCGGCGTGGTGCGCCCGGGCGGCAACGGCGGCCGCGACTGCAACCAGCAATTCCTCAACAGCACCGGCGGCAACCAGGACCTCAAGCCCGAGACCGCGCGCAACGTCACCCTGGGCTTCGTCTACCAGCCAGTGCGCAACCTGTCCATGGGGCTGGACTTCTGGTGGATCAAGATCGCCGGGCAGATCGAGGAATTCCCCGAGTCCGAAGTGTTCGCCCACCCCGACGAGTACGCCGACCGCATCGTGCGCGCCGCCGACGGTTCCATCGACCACATCATCACCGGCCTTGCCAACCTGGGTAACGTGAAAACTAGCGGTATCGACGTCAACCTCAACTACCGCTTCCCGCAGACCAGCTTCGGCCAGTTCGGCCTGGACCTGACCGGCACCTACGTGACCCGCTACGACTACCAGCAGACCATCGGCGGTGCCTACACCGACCGCGTCGGCGACTTCCAGGGCGACCAGGTGGCGCAACGCTGGAAACACAACATCACCGGCAGCTGGAACTTCGGCGCCTACCGCGCCTCGGTCACCAACCGCTTCACCAGCGGCTACAACGACTACGACCCCACCACCAACAGCCGCGTCAGCTCGTACTCGCTGTGGGACCTGTCGGCCGGCTACACCTTCAGCAAGGTGCTGGACGTGGACCTGGGCGTGAAGAACGTGTTCGACCGCGACCCGCCCTTCTCCAACCAGGCCTACACCTTCCAGAGCGGCTATGACCCGCGCTACACCGACCCATTGGGCCGCACCCTGTTCGCGCGCATGACCTACCACTTCTGATCGGGATCGACGGGGGCTGAGCTCCGGCCCCCGGCACGATCCGCCTGCGATATCGCACCCCCGGCGTCCCTCCACGCCGGGGGCTTTTTCCAGGCCCCGCGCACCTGAATGTGTACGCCTGTGGTTCGAGGAGTTTCACCATGCACCCACCCCTGAGAATTCTGCTGGCCGGGCTCATCTGCCTGGCCTGCCTGCCGGCCCACGCCGCGCCCGTCACCGCCATGACCGTGTACGGCGACGCGCCCAGGTACCCGGCCAACTTCCAGCATTTCGACTACGTGAACCCGAACGCGCCGAAGGGCGGTTCCCTGAGCCGCTCGTCCATGGAAATCGGCCAGTTCAACTACATCCTGCCCTACGTGGACCAGGGCACCGGCGTGGTCCAGGCCGACACCTGGCTGTACTCGCCGCTGGCCTACCGCTCGCTGGACGAGCCCTACACCGTCTACGGCCTGGTGGCCGAGAAGATGGAGCACGACCCCGATGGCCTGTGGATGCGCTTCTACCTCAACCCCAAGGCCACCTTCGCCGACGGCAGCGCCATCACCGCCCAGGACGTGGCCTTCACCTTCAACCTGCTGATGACCAAGGCCAGCCTGAGTTTCCGCCTGCTCTACGGCGACGTGCAGGACGTGGTGGTGGAAGGCCCGCGCCAAGTGCGCTTCAACTTCAAGAACAACCTCAACCGCACCCTGCCCCTGGACCTGGCGTCCATGCGCGTGCTGCCCGAGCACTACTGGAAAGACCACGATTTCGCCAGCGGCGGCGGTTTCGAGCCACCGCTGGGCAGCGGCCCCTACAAGGTGACCAAGGTCGACCCGGGCCGCAGCATCACCTTCGAGCGCAACAAGGACTGGTGGGCCCGTGACCTGCCGGTGAGCCGCGGCATGTACAACTTCGACAGCCTGACGGTGAATTTCTACGGCGACACCGAGATCGCCCGGCAACTGCTGCAGGCCCAGGCCTACGACTACAACCGCGAGTTTTCCTCGGGCGGCTACGTGGTGGGCTACCAGAGCCCGGTGCTCGACGACGGCCGCCTGCAACGGCAGATCCTCGCCCCCGAGCAGCCCAAGGGCGCCCAGGGCTTCGTCTTCAACCTGGAGCGGCCGGTGTTCAAGGACCGCCGGGTGCGCCAGGCCCTGACCATGCTGTGGGATTTCGACTGGGCCAACCGGCAGATCATGCGCAGCTTCTACACCCGCCAGGACAGCTACTTTCCGAAAAGCGACCTGGCCGCCACGCAGTTGCCCGACGCCCAGGAGCTGGCAATTCTGGAACCGCTGCGCGGCAAGGTGCCGGACGAGGTGTTTACCCAGGTGTACCACTCGCCGCGCACCGACGGCAGCGGCAACATCCGCCCGCAGCAGTTGCAGGCGCTGAAACTGCTGGGCGAGGCCGGCTGGCACCCCGAGCACAACCGCCTGGTCAACGCCCAGGGCGAGCAGCTGAAATTCACCTTCCTCGACGGCCAGGGCGGCTTCGACCGCCTGTTGCTGCCGATGAAGCGCAGCCTGGCGCAGATCGGCATCGACCTGGAACTGCGGCGCATCGACTCCGGCCAGTACAACAACCTGATGAACGCCCGCGACTATGACTTCACCGTGGTGCAGTTCCCGCGCAGCGGCGACCCCATCGTCTCGCCCGGCCGCGAGCTGTACAGCCTGTACGGCAGCGCCAGCGCCACCCAGCCGGGCAGCTCCAACTTCATGGTGCTGCGCGACCCGGCGGTGGACAGCCTGATCGACGGCCTGGTCAAGGCCACCACCCGCAACGACATGGTGCACTACGCCCGCGCGTTGGACCGGGTGCTGCAGTGGGGTTACTACTCCATCCAGAACTACTACAGCGAAGGCACCCCCACGGTGTTCCTCAACCGCTTCGGCATGCCCAAGGTGGCCCCCACCTACGACGTGGGCCTGGACACCTGGTGGCAGGTCAGCCCCAAGCCCCTCACCACCCTGCAAATGAGCGCGCTGGCGCACAACACCGAGGAGCACTGACATGCTGCGCTATATCTGCCGGCGGCTACTGCTGATCATCCCCACCCTGCTGTGCATCCTGGTGGTCAATTTCGTCATCGTCCAGGCCGCGCCCGGCGGCCCGGTGGAACAGGCCATCGCGCGCCTGCAAGGCGCCGGCGGCCACGGCGTGGGCGGTGGCGGCGGGGAAAGCGCCGGGGGCGGCGGCAGCCGTTCCAGCCGCGGCCTGGACCCGGCGCTGATCGAGGAGATCAAGCACCACTACGGTTTCGACAAACCCATGCACGAGCGCCTCTGGCTGATGCTGAAGAACTACGCCCACCTGGACTTCGGCAGCAGTTTCTTCCGCGGTGCGCCGGTGACCGAACTGATCGTCCAGAAGCTGCCCACCACCCTGTCCCTGGGCCTGTGGGCGACGCTGATCACCTACCTGATCTCCATCCCCCTGGGCATCCGCAAGGCGGTGCAGCACGGCACCCGCTTCGACGTGTGGACCAGCACGGCGATCATCATTGGCTATGCCATGCCGGCGTTCCTCTTCGCCATCCTGCTGATCGTGGTATTCGCCGGCGGTAGTTATGTCGACTGGTTCCCGGTGCAGGGCCTGGTGTCCAGTGACTTCGACCAGCTGTCTGCCCTGGGCAAGGTCGGCGACTACCTGTGGCACCTGGTGCTGCCGGTCAGCGCCCTGGTGATCGGCGGCTTCGCCACGCTCACCATCCTCACCAAGAACAGCTTCCTCAACGAGATCAGCCGCCAGTACGTGACCACCGCACGGGCCAAGGGCCTCACCGAGCAGCGCATGCTCTACGGCCATGTGTTCCGCAACGCCATGCTGCTGGTGCTGGCGGGTATTCCCCAGGCGCTGATCGACGTGTTCTTCGCCGGCTCGCTGCTGATCGAGACCATTTTCAACCTCGACGGCATCGGCCGCATGAGCTACGACGCCGCCGTGTCGCGCGACTACCCGGTGGTGTTCGGCACGCTGTTCCTGTTCACCCTGTTCGGCCTGTTGATCAAGCTGCTGGGCGACCTGTGCTACACCCTGGTCGACCCGCGCATCGACTTCTCCGCGAGGACTGCCTGATGTTCCGGATCTCCCCTTTGGGCCAGCGCCGCCTGGCCGCGTTCAAGGCCAACCGCCGTGGCTGGTGGTCACTGTGGCTGTTCATCGCGTTGTTGCTGACCTGCCTGTGCAGCGAGTTTCTGGCCAATGACAAGCCGCTGCTGATTCACTATCAGGACAAGATGTACTACCCCATCCTGCATGAATACCAGGAGACCGATTTCGGCGGCCAGCTGCCGTTCGAACCCGACTACCGCAGCCAGTACGTGCGCGACCTGATCAGCGCCAAGGGCGGCTGGATGCTGTTCCCGCCGATTCCCTTCAGCGACCAGTCGGTGAACTACGACCTCAGCCAACCCTCACCCAGCCCGCCCACGCGCGAGAACTGGCTGGGCACCGACCAGCAGGCCCGCGACGTGCTGGCGCGCGCGCTGTACGGGGCACGGGTGTCGATTCTGTTCGCCCTGATTCTGACCGTGGTCAGCACCCTGATCGGCGTGTTCGCCGGCGCCGTGCAAGGCTTCTATGGCGGCTGGGTGGACCTGATCGGCCAGCGCCTGCAGGAGATCTGGTCGGGGCTGCCCGTGCTGTACCTGCTGATCATTCTGTCGGGCTTCGTGGCCCCCGGCTTCTGGTGGCTGCTGGGGATCATGGCGCTGTTCTCGTGGCTGGCGCTGGTGGACGTGGTGCGCGCCGAGTTCCTGCGCGGCCGCAGCCTGGAATACGTCAAGGCCGCCCGCGCGCTGGGCGTGACCGACGGCGCGCTGATGCGCCGGCACATCCTGCCCAACGCCATGACCAGCACCCTCACCTACCTGCCTTTCATCGTCACCGGCGCCATCTCCACCCTCACCGCCCTGGACTTCCTGGGCTTCGGCATGCCCGCCGGCAGCGCTTCGCTGGGCGAGCTGGTGGGCGAGGCCAAGCAGAACCTGGAGGCACCGTGGCTGGGCATGACCGCCTTCTTCGCCCTGGCGCTGATTCTTTCGCTGCTGGTGTTCATCGGCGAAGCCTGCCGTGACGCGTTCGACCCAAGGACCTGAGCATGACCGACAACCTGATTGAAATACGCCAGCTGACCGTGGCCTTCGGCGAGCGCGAAGTGGTACACGGCATCGACCTGGACATCCGCCGTGGCGAGTGCCTGGCCCTGGTGGGCGAGTCCGGCTCGGGCAAGTCGGTGACGGCCCACTCGATACTGCGCCTGCTGCCGGGCAAAAGCGTCAACACCGGCGGCAGTATTCGCTTCAACGGCCAGGAACTGGTGGGCGCCAGCGACAAGCAACTGCGCAACCTGCGCGGCAACCGCATCGCCATGATCTTCCAGGAACCCATGACCTCGCTGAACCCGCTGCACACCGTGGAGAAGCAGATCGGCGAGGTGCTGGCGGTGCACAAGGGCCTGACCGGTCGCGCAGCGCGGGCGCGGGTGCTGGAGCTTCTGGAACTGGTGGGCATCACCGAACCTGCCAAGCGCCTCAAGGCCTACCCCCACCAGCTGTCCGGCGGCCAACGCCAGCGCATCATGATTGCCATGGCCCTGGCCAACGAGCCGGACCTGCTGATTGCCGACGAGCCGACCACGGCTTTGGACGTGACCGTGCAGCAGAAAATCATGGAGCTTTTGCGCTCGTTGCAGGCGCGCCTGGGCATGTCGCTGCTGTTGATCAGCCACGACCTCAACCTGGTGCGGCGCGTGGCCCAACGGGTGTGCGTGATGCGTGGCGGCGAGATTGTCGAGGAGGCTGACTGCGAGACACTGTTCGAGCGCCCTGCCCACCCCTACAGCCGCCAGCTGATCGACGCCGAGCCTGACGGCCGGCCGGTACCGGTAATGTTCGACCAGTACCTGCTGGAAGTGGACGACGTGCGCGTGTGGTTCCCGCTGCCCAAGCCGCTGTTCAGCCAGCAGCGCGACTACATCAAGGCGGTGGACGGGGTAAGTTTCAAGCTGCTCAAGGGCAAGACCCTGGGCATAGTCGGCGAGTCGGGCTCGGGCAAGTCCACCCTGGGCCAGGCAATATTGCGGCTGGTGGAATGCCAGGGCAGCATCCGCCTGGGCAACAAGGAGCTGACCTTGCACAGCCAGCGCTTGATGCGGCCCTTGCGGCGGCAGATGCAGATCGTCTTCCAGGACCCGTTCGCCAGCCTCAGCCCGCGCATGTCAGTGCAGCAGATCATCGCCGAGGGCCTGGAGACCCATGGCATCGGCACGCCGGCCGAGCAGGAGGCGGCGGTGATTCGCGTGCTGCAGGAAGTGGGCCTGGACCCCGCCACCCGCCACCGCTACCCGCACGAATTCTCCGGTGGCCAGCGCCAGCGCATCGCCATCGCCCGCGCGCTGGTGCTGGAACCGGCGCTGATTCTGCTGGACGAACCCACCTCGGCGCTCGACCGCACCGTGCAGAAACAGATCATCGAACTGCTGCGCAGCCTGCAATTGCGCCATGGCCTGACCTACCTGTTCATCAGCCACGACCTGGCGGTGGTGCAGGCCCTGGCCCATGACCTGATGGTGATACGCCACGGCCGCGTGGTAGAGCAAGGCCCGGCCCGGCGCGTATTCGCCGACCCACGGCACGCCTACACCCAGGAGCTGCTCAAGGCCTCCGGCCTTAACAAACGCACACCGCAAATCGCGTAGCAGCGGCCGCAGGCCGCGTCATGGACGCTGCGGTGTGCCTGATTCACCGCATGAAGCAGACGCAGCCTGGCGGCAGCTGCTACGGGGGTTAGGCGCGGGAATGAAAAAGGCCGCCCCTTTTCGGGGGCGGCCTTCGGTTTTTGCAGGCTTGACGACCTACAGCTTGTCGCCCTGCAGCACCAGCGGCGGGTTAGGCAGCCCCTGGTCCTTGCGCAGTTTGGCCACCTGCTTGGCGTCGACCGTGGCCGCCGCCGGGTTGCCGAACTGGGTGAAGACGTAGTTGGTGACCTGGGCCACTTGCTCGTCCGTCAGGTCTTCGGCGAAGGATGGCATCAGGATGTCGCCCTTCTCCATCTTGCGGTTCACCGAACCCAGAATCACCGAGACCACGTTCTTGGCGTCCGCCGCACCGGTGGTGGTGTGGTTGAACAGCGCCGGGTAGGCACCGAAGCCGCTGCCCGCGCCCTGGCCCTTGGCGCCGTGGCAGGTGGCGCAGTTGCCCATGAACAACGCACGGGCCGGGTCCTGGGCGAGGATCGCCGGGCTCTGGCCGCGCAGGTCGACGTAGCCCTCGCTCGGCTTGCCGAAGCTCGACCGCGAACCTGGCTGCTTGTCGTCGCCGATGGCCGGCACCGACTGCAGGTAGGTGGCGATGGCCGTCAGGTCGGTGTCGGGCAGGTACTGCAGGCTGTGCTCGATGGCTTCGGCCATGGGCCCGGAAGCCGTGGCGCGACCGTCGACGTGGCCGGTCTTGAGGTAGGTGACCAGCTCGGCCTGGGTCCAGTTGCCGATACCGGCAACCTTGTCCGGGGTGATGTTGTAGGCCACGAAGCTGCCCAGGTCGCCACCGGCGAACGGCTTCTTGGTGTCCATGCCCATGGTCAGGTTGCGCGGCGTGTGGCAGGTGCCGCAGTGTGCCAGGGCGTCCACCAGGTAACGGCCCTGGTTCCACTGGGCGGTCTGGCTTGGGTCAGGCTTGAGTTCGCCGGCCTTGAAGTTGAAGAACTTCCAGAACGTCATGCCCCAGCGCTGGTTGAACGGGAACGGCAGGTCGGTCTTGGGCGAGGCCTCGGCCACCGGCGGCTGCGACATCAGGTAGGCCTTGATGGCCAGCACGTCGTCGCGCGACATTTTGGTGAACGAGTCGTAGGGCATGGCCGGGTACAGCTGTTCGCCGTCCTTGCCCACGCCGTCACGCACCGCGGCGACGAACTGGTCGTCGGTCCAGTTGCCGATGCCGTGCTCTTTGTCGGAAGAGATGTTGGTGCCGTAGATCACCCCGAACGGCGTCCCCACCGGGTAGCCGCCGCCAAACGCCTTGCCCTTGGGCGCGGTGTGGCAGGCGGTGCAGTCGGCGGCATGGGCCAGGTATTCGCCACGGCTGATCAGCGCCGCGTCGGGGGTTTGTTCGGCGGCCTGGGCACCCAGGCTGGCCACCAGCGGCAGTACCGCCATGAGGAATTTTTTCATCGATAGCTCCCGGTTCATGCCAAGCTCTTCAGCACGGTGTCGGCCATGCGCAGCGCCAGCGCGGTGCCGGTCAGGGTCGAGTTGACGATGGCGGCGGTCGGCATCACGCCGGTGCCGGCCATGAACAGGTTCTCGTGCTCGTGGCTGCGCAGGTCGCGGTCCACCACCGAAGTAGCCGGGTCTGCGCCCATGCTCAGGGTGCCGGTGATGTGCTGGTTGTTGTCGTACACGCCACGCTTGCTGAACACCACTTCGGTACCGCCCATGGCGCTGGCGATTTCCTTGTAGACGTCGATGGAGTGGTCGTAGCCCTTGTGCACGTATTCCGGGAACTTGTAGTGCACCTCGATGCGCGGCAGGCCCCAGGCGTCTTTCTCGGTCTTGCTGAGCATGACGCGGTTGTCGCGGTCGGGCAGGATTTCCATCATGCCTTTCAGCAGCACGTAGTGGTCGGCCTGGTACTTGAGCTTCTCGTTCAGCGCCTTGCCGTAGTAGCCCTGCTTGATCAGGCGTTCGGTGAGCATGCGCGTCGGGTTGGTGTTGGCAAGGTCAATACGCAGGCCCGAACGGTCGGCCCGGAAGGCGCCGTCGCGGATGTTGTTGATGCTGCTGGGGCGCATCGGGCCACGGCCGAAGTAGATCGGCTCGTCGGCCAGGAACTCCACCGAGGAACCGGGGTGGTCCATCAGGTGGCGGCCGACCATGTCATTGCTGTTGGCCACACCGTTGGGCAGGCGGTCGCTGGTGGACATCAGCAGCAGCTTGCTGCTTTCGATGGCGTTGGCGGTCAGCACGAATTGCTTGCCGGTGACCTTGTGGCTGACCTTGTTGGCGTCCAGGTAATGGACGGCGACAATGCGGCCCTTGTCGTCGGCCTCGATGCGGTAGACAACCGCGTTGGCGACGATACGCACGCCTGCGTCCAGCGCTTTGCGCGCGGCGATGCCGCCGTGGTACTGGGCGTCGATCGGGCACACCGGCATGCAGTTGTTGTTGCCACAGCAGGCCGGGCGGCCATCGAATGGCACGCTGTTGCGCGCCTGCGGGCCGATACCCACCTCGTAGCCCAGGCCCTTGAGGCGCTGCTTCATGCGCTCGAAGCCGTACGGCAGCGGAATGCCCGGCAGCGGGTAGGGTTGCGAGCGCGGCGAGCCCAGGTCGCTGTCACCGGACACGCCCATCTGGAACTCGGCGTCGCAGTAGTAGGGTTCCAGCTCTGCGTAGCTCAGCGGCCAGTCCACGCCCACGCCATACAGCGATTGCAGCTTCATGTCGTTGGGCAGAATGCGGAACGCCTGCCCCGCCCAGTGCCAAGTGGTGCCACCGACGCCGCGCAGGTAGGACGCCAGGTACGGGTCCGGGCCTTTCTGGATCAGGTAGCCATTGTCCACCGGCTGGAACTTGGGCTGCGGCGCCCACGGCTTCGGCGGGTAGGGTTCGGTGAAGTCGCCTTTGAGCGGGCTGTTGCGGAACAGCTCCACGGCCTCGTCACGCTTGATTTCGGGACCCGACTCCAGCATCAGCACCGAAGCACCGGCCTTGGCCATTTTCAGCGCCGACAGGGAACCGGCGATGCCGGCACCAATGACGACTACATCTGCACTGAGGGAATCAGACATGGGCCACGCTCTCGGACTGGGGGGGTTGAATCCAGAAATTCGGTTCGCCGGCGCAGTAGCTCGGCGGGGTGAAGGAGGTGCTCAGCAGTTGGTAGCTGACGATGGTTTCAAAGCCGACGCACACGGGGTTCATCTTGCTGCCCACCACGCCCAGGTACCAACCACCCAGCAGGGCCTGGTACAACGCCGCCACGGCTGCCGGCTGCGTCGCCAACTGCGTCTGGAAGGCATCCGGGGCCAGGCCTTGGTGCGCGTCCAGCAGGCCGTTGAGGCTGGCCATGTTGGCCGCCAACTGCGGGTCGGCGTGGTTGAGCCAGTCGTACAGGCGCTGGCCCAATTGCAGGTCGGGTTTGTCGATGCCGGTCAGGCGCATGGACAAGGCCAGGAAGTCCGCGGGCAAGGTCAGGTTGTTGACCAGCGGGGCGCTGGCGAACGCGTTGGAAACCAGCAAGGTCTTGCCCAGGGCACCCGCAGCCAGGAGGCTGGTGGCGCCGAAGACCAGATGGCGTCGGCTTAGATTTATCATGGTTGATCGTCCGATGTGATCACATCCCCGATAGCCAGGCTCCGGGGCTTTTAATGGTGTGCACAGTGCGGCGCCGCGACTGGCGTGAGCCTGTCGCGGGGCCGGTTGAAACGGTTACAGCAGGGGGTGTTACTTGAGGGCTTGCGCCGCGGTCTCGCTGGCCTGGTTGTCCAGGGCCTGCACCGGGGTGCTGACGCCGACGGCGCCAACCACTTCACCGTTGAGGGTCAACGGGTAGCCGCCACCCAGGGCAACGGCGTGAGGGATTTCCAGCACGGTGGATTCGCCTTTCTGCAGGCGCTCCATGAACTTCACCGACGGCGCGCGGTACAGCGCCGAGGTGCGGGCCTTGCCGATGGACGCATCGACGCAGCCCAGCGGCGCGCCGTCCAGGCGTTCAAAGGCCAGCAGGGTGCCGGAGACGTCCACCACCGCTACGCAACCAAAGCTTTTCTGCGCGGCGAGGCTGGCCTTGACGCTACTGATGACCTGCAGGGCCTGGGCGTTGTCCAGTTGCTGGTGGGTAGCGGCGAAGGCGCTGGAGGATGCCAAAGCCAGAATGCTGGCACCGAAGAAAAAAGACAGGGTTTTCATGAAGTTGCCATTCCTATGAGCAGTAACCAATCTTAACCAACTGGTTAGTTCACAAAAAACCCTCGTTTGCGCAAATGATCGTTACAAAAAAGCGAACAATTGCCGCATTGACTTTTCACGCAAGGCCCTGCACCGCACCCCGTAGCAGCTGCCGAAGGCTGCGTCCGAGGCCCACCCGCCCAACCGTGCAGCCCCTGACGCGGCCTGGCGGCCGCTGCTACAGGTTGTTGCGTGCCTGGCGCCCTCGATTTGCGTAAACTAAGTGCCCCGATTTCACTGGCACCCTCGATGAGCAACGAACTACTGGTCGAAGACCTGCAACCTGGCACCGGCAAGGCCGTGGTCAAGGGCGCGCTGATCACCACCCATTACCGCGGCACGCTGGCGGACGGCACCGAGTTCGACTCGTCCTGGTCGCGCGGCAAGCCCTTCCAGTGCGTGATCGGCACCGGCCGTGTGATCAAGGGCTGGGACCAGGGCCTGATGGGCATGCAGGTAGGCGGCAAGCGCAAGCTGTTCGTGCCTGCGCACCTGGCCTACGGCGAGCGCAGCATGGGCGCGCACATCAAGCCGGGCAGCGACCTGTACTTCGAGATCGAGCTGCTGGAAGTGCTGACTCGCGACGATTGACGCAGTACCCATTAAAACGCCTTGACCTGCCGGCGGCGATGGCTATAAAGGTCAGGTCATTTTCGACATGAAGCCCTCTGAACAATAAGGCACCTATGGATACCGGAACACGACTGAAGTTGGTGCGCGAACGGTTTCAACTGTCCCAACGCGAACTGGCGCGCCGCAGTGGCGTGACCAACTCGACCATTTCCAACATCGAGCAGAACCGCGTCAGCCCTTCGGTCAGCTCGTTGAAGAAACTGCTGCAAAGCATTCCCATGAGCCTGGCCGACTTCTTCACCTTCGACGAACCGCCCAAGCAGGAACGCTATGTGTTCCGTTCCGACGAACAGCCTGACCTGGGCCGCGAAGGCCTGCGCCTGCTGCTGGTGGGCGCCACCCTGCCCGGCCGTGACATGCGCATGCTGCGCGAGCTGTACGCCCCTGGCGCGCACTCGGGCGACGAGTTCATCGTGCACAACGAAGGCGAGGAATGCGGCGTGGTAACCCGCGGCACCATCGAGCTGACCATCGACGGCCAGACCAGCATCCTCAATGCCGGCGACGGCTACTACATCCCCACCACCCTGCCGCACCGCTTCCGCAACATCGGCCAGGACGAGGCAGAAGTGATCAGCGCCAACACGCCTGCAAACTTCTAAACGCGCAAGACTCGGAGTGTTTCACCGGCCCCGGCAGGGCTAAGCTGGGGCCACGTACAACTGCCAGGCCACGCCCATGAGACCCACCACCCGCGATGCCCACGCCGCCCTGGTCACCCGCGCCTGCGCGGTGCTGGACGCCGCCACCAGCCCGCCGCCACTGGCGCAGCTGGCGGCCGAAGTGGGGCTTAGCCCCTACCACTTCCATCGCCTGTTCAAGCGCATCACCGGCCTGACGCCCAAGGCCTATGCCGATGCGCGGCGCGCCCAGCGGGTGCGCGAGCAGCTCAAGCCCGGCGGCACGGTGACCGAGGCGGTGTACGAGGCGGGTTTCAATTCCAACAGCCGCTTCTACGAATCCAGCAACCAGCGCCTGGGCATGAAGCCGGTACAGTTTCGCAACGGCGGCGCGCGCACCACCCTGCGCTTTGCGCTGGGCAGCTGTTCGCTGGGCGATATCCTGGTGGCCGCCAGCGAACGTGGCGTGTGCGCGATTCTGCTGGGCGATGACCCCGAGCAATTGCTGCAAGAGCTGCAGGACAGCTTCAGCAACGCCGAGCTGATCGGCGCCGACGCCGAGTTCGAGCAATGGGTGGCCCAGGTGGTGGGCTTCGTCGAAGCGCCCGGCATTGGCCTGGACCTGCCGCTGGACGTGCGCGGCACTGCGTTTCAGGAGCGCGTGTGGCAGGCACTGCGGGCAATACCGGTGGGTAGCACCGCCAGCTACGCCGAAGTGGCGCGGCTGATCGGCGCGCCCACGGCCACCCGCGCGGTGGCCCAGGCCTGCGGCGCCAACCGCCTGGCGGTGGCCATTCCCTGCCACCGGGTGGTGCGCAGCGACGGCGCGCTGTCGGGCTACCGCTGGGGTGTGGAGCGCAAGCGCCAGCTGCTGGCGCGCGAGGCGCGCTGATCAGCCGTGTTCGGCCTGCAGCACCCGGCGCACCATATCCATCAGCGCGTCGGGGCCATAAGGTTTGCGCAGCAGGTGCTGGTGCGGCGCCAGTTCATAGTTGCGCGAGATGATGTCGCGGGTGTGCCCCGAGGCGAACAGCACCGGCAACGGCGGCGTGCGTGCCTGGGCCCAGGTGGCCAGGTCGGCGCTCTTGACCTGGCCGGGCATGACCACGTCGGTGAAAATCAGGTCCACCCGCAGCCCGTCCAGCAGGAAACGCATGGCCACGTCGCCGTTCTCTGCGGTAATGACCCGGTAGCCCGACTGCTCCAGCAGCTCGGCGGCAGTGGCGCGCACCTGGTCATCGTCCTCGACCACGAGAATGGTTTCCTCGCCGTTGGCCACCGCTACCGCCAGCGGTGCTTCCTCCACGCTTTCCGCGCCTTCGCTGCGGGGGAAATACATTTGCACGGTGGTGCCCTGCCCTTGCACGCTGCTGATTTCCACGTGGCCGGCACTCTGGCGGACGAAGCCAAACACCATGCTCAACCCCAGGCCAGTGCCGTGGCCATCAGGCTTGGTGGTAAAGAACGGCTCGAAGGCCTGGGCCAAGGTAGCCGGCGACATGCCGGCACCGCTGTCGCGGACCGCCAGGCGCACGTAGTCACCCGGGCTCAGGTCCTTGCCGGCGCAAAACTCGCGGCCCAGCACCACGTTGTCGGCACTGATCAGCAGCTCGCCTTCGCCGTTCATGGCGTCGCGGGCGTTGATAGCCAGGTTCAGCACAGCGTTTTCCAACTGGTTGCGGTCGACATGGATGCTCCACGGCTGCTCGGGCACCTGCATGCGCACGTTCACGGTTTCACCCATGGCGCGCAGCATCAGTTCGCCCAGGCCGTCGTACAGGCGGCGCAGGTTATACACGCCAGGCGACAGCGGCTGGCGGCGGGCGAAGGCCAGCAGCTGCGACGACAGCTTGGCGCCGCGTTCCACCGCTGCCAGGGCCGCCGCCACGCGCCGCTGGATAGGCGCGTTGCCCTGCTGCTGGCGGCCGAGCAGGTGCAGGTTGCCGGCAATCACCTGCAGCACGTTATTGAAGTCATGCGCCACCCCGCCAGTCAGGCCGCCAATGGCTTCGAGCTTCTGCGACTGCCGCAGTTTTTCCTCGGCCTCGGAGCGCGCCCGCACCTCCTGCTCTACCCGTTGCTCAAGGTTGCGGGTCAGCTGCCGCAAAGCGCTTTCCGCCCCCTCGCGGGCACGCTCGGACAGCACGTGGCCGGTGGTTTCCACCACGATGGCCATGACGCCTGCGGGGCTGCCGTCGTCGCCGGGCACCGGGCTGTAGTAAAGGTCCATCCATACGTCTTCGGGCACGCCATTGCGTAACAGCACCAGCTCCAGGTTGCTGTAGCTCAGGGTGCCGCCGGCCAGGCAGGTATCGACCACGTTGCGGTTGAAATCGGCGACTTCCGGCCAGCCCAGTTCCACGGGCGAGCCCAGCAGGTAAGGGTGGCGGCCGCCGGCAAACAGCGAATAGGCGTCGTTGTAGATCATGTAGCCGGGGCGGCCCCACAGCATTACCAGCGGTACCGGCGAGGCCAGCAGGAACTGGGTGGCCATGCGCAGGCTGGGCGGCCACAGGTCGAACGGCCCAAGCTCGGTCAACGACCAGTCGAACGCGCGAATGCGCGTGGCCATCTCACCACGCCAGCCATCACAGCCGTGGTCTTGGGAAAGGAATTGCATCGCTGGACTCGGGCTCCGTGAGCGTGGTTGCGCCGGTTGAGTCTAACGCTGGGGAGAAGGAAAGCACATAGGCGGGGCCACGATCCCGCAGCCGCAGCACAAGGCTGCGGCTACAGGCTGCGTCGCGTGGCTGGTATCAGTGGCCGGTGACGTCGCCGTTGCGGCTGGTCTCGAACAGGAACCAGGTGCGCTGCTCGGTTTCGTCGATCCAGTTCTCGATCAGGCTGGCAGTGGCGATGTCGCTGTACTTGTCGCACAGCTCGTGGACTTCGCGCATGTAGGCGGCCAGGCTCTTGTTGTCGCCCTGCAGCTCGGCCAGCATGTCCAGCGGCTGGACGAACTCGGCGTCGTTGTCGAGCACGGTCTTCAGGCGTGCGATGTGGCCGATGGAGCGCAGCGAGTTGCCACCGATTTTACGGGTGCGCTCGGCGATGGCATCGACCATGGCGAAGATCTCGGTGGCATGGTCGTCCAGCAGCAGGTGGTAGTCGCGGAAGTGCGGGCCGCTGACGTGCCAGTGGAAGTTCTTGGTCTTCAGGTACAGCGCGAACACGTCGGCCAGCAGGCGGTTCAACGCGCCGCTGAGATCGCGGGTGGCGTCGCTGCCCAGGTCGGTCGGGGTGGCCAGGGCGCGGGCGCGGGTCTTCAGCGCGGCCGGCTTGTCGAATGCAGCCTTCGCGGCGGCAGGCGCTTTTGCTGCAGCCGGCTTGGCAGCAGCAGTCTTGGTGGCGGCGGGCTTTTTCGCCACTGCAGGTTTCTTCGCGGCGGCGGGCTTCTTGGTTGGGGTAGCCATTGCGGTAGTTCTCCTTCGGTCTTGGAGCGGAAGATTCATGCAGCGGCCGAATGTCTCGACGACGCGCTGATCCCCCAGCCTAACAGGTCGCTTTCCAGCAACTCAATCTGATCATTACCTTGGGCTTTGGTTTCGTCATTTCAAGAGGTGTTCACGGCAGATCGCGCCGACATGGAATCTTCATTCATCGGTGAAACGTTTCATGGCACTTTAGCGCGACTATGCTGTTCCAAGCTTTTTCCCCGACCGAGGTGAGTGTCATGATCAAGACATACAGCTACGCCGCGCAGAGCGCCAGCGACGCCCTCAAGCCCTACCGTTTCGAACGCCGCGCCCCGGGCGCCGACGATGTGCAGATCGACATTCTGTACTGTGGCGTCTGCCACTCCGACCTGCACACCGCGCGCAACGAATGGCACAACACCCTGTACCCGTCGGTGCCCGGCCACGAGATCGTCGGCAAGGTCACGGCCGTGGGCGCCAACGTGAAAAACTTCAAGGTCGGCGACCTGGCCGGCGTTGGCTGCATGGTCGACAGTTGCCAGCACTGCGCGTCCTGCGCCGAAGGCGAGGAGCAGTACTGCGAGAACGGCTTTACCGGCACTTATAACGGCCCGGTGTTCGGTGGCGAGAACACCTTCGGCGGCTACTCCGACACCATCGTGGTGAAGGAGAAATTCGTGCTGCGCATTCCCCACAAGGACAACCTGGCGGCCGTGGCGCCGCTGCTGTGCGCAGGCATCACCACCTACTCGCCGCTGAACCACTGGAAGGTCGGCCCGGGCAAGAAGGTGGGCGTGGTGGGCCTGGGTGGCCTGGGCCACATGGCGGTGAAAATCGCCCATGCCATGGGCGCCCACGTGGTGCTGTTCACCACTTCGCCGAGCAAGCGCGAAGACGGCCTGCGCCTGGGCGCGGACGAAGTCATCGTGTCGAAGAACGAAGCCGAGATGGCCACCCAGGCCAACCAGCTGGACTTCATCCTCAACACCGTGGCCGCGCCGCACAACCTTGATCCGTTCCTGGCGCTGCTCAAGCGCGACGGCACCATGACCCTGGTGGGCGCGCCGGACTCGCCGCACCCCTCGCCCACGGTGTTCAACCTGATCTTCAAGCGCCGCAGCCTGGCCGGTTCGTTGATTGGCGGCATTCAGGAAACCCAGGAAATGCTCGACTTCTGCGCCAAGCACAACATTGTCTCGGACATCGAGATGATCGCCATGAAAGACATCAACCAGGCCTACGAGCGCATGCTCAAGGGCGACGTGAAATACCGTTTCGTGATCGACATGGCCACCCTGAAACAGGAAAACGCTGCTACGGTTTAGAGCATGTTGCCTTTTACTGGGCCGCCGATTGCCATGAAATGCCCGCCCGCCACGTGGTGCAGCGTGCGAAATGCATCATGCCCTTCGAAATGCCAATGCCCTTCGCTGAACACCCGCGCGTCCGCCTGGGCGCTGATCACTTCGCCCAGGAACAGGTCATAGGCGCCCTGGTTGTGCGGTTCGGGCAGCAGGCGGCATTCCAGCCAGGCCACGCAGCCTTCCAGCAGCGGCGCGTCCAGCTGTTCGCCGGCGAAGGTCTGCAGGCCGTAGGTGGCAAACTTGTCCAGGGTCTGCCCGGCGGTGTTGCCTACGGTCTGGACAATGTCGGCCTGGGCCACGCAGGGCACCTGCAGCACGAAGGTGCCGCTGGCTTCCAGCAACTGGCGGGTCCAGGTGGACTTGTCCAGCACCACCGCCACCTTCGGCGGCTCGAAGTCCAGCGGCATGGCCCAGGCGGCGGCCATGATGTTGCGCTGGCCCTGGTGGGCGGCGCTGACCAGCACGGTGGGGCCGTGGTTGAGCAGGCGGTAGGCCTTGTCCAGCGGCACGGGCAGGCGGTGGTGGGCGGTCATGGCGATGGCTCCGGCAAAAGCACGCAGTGTACCAAGTTGCCGCCCGCAGGCGTCAGGCCGGGATTGGCGTGGGCAGCGGCCGGCCGGCGAAATGCGCCGCCAGGTTGGCCAGGGTCAGGTCAGCCATGGCCTGGCGCGTGGCCCAGGTGGCGCTGGCCATGTGCGGGGTCAACAGCACGTTGTCCAGCCCCAGCAAGCCTGGGTGCGGGCGCGGTTCGTCCTCGAACACGTCCAGCGCCGCGCCCGCCAGTTGTTGGGTGGCCAGGGCCTGGAACAGCGCCGCCTCGTCCACCACGCTGCCGCGGCCGACGTTGATCAGGTAACCCTCGGGCCCCAGCGCCTGCAACACCTGGGCGTCGACCAGGTGGAAGGTCTGGGCGCCACCGCCCACCGCCACCACCAGGAAGTCCACCGCCGCGGCCAGGCTCTGCGCATCGGGATAGAAGCGGTAATCCACCGGCTGGCGATTACGCCCGCAGTAGGCGATGTGCATGCCAAAGCCCTCGGCACGACGGGCAATGGCCTGGCCAATGCGGCCCAGGCCGATGATGCCCAGGCGCGCGCCGCTGACCTTGCGGGTCCAGGCGATGGGGCCGTCGGCCCAGCGGCCCTGGCGCACGAAACGGTCGGCCGGGCCGGTGCCACGGGCGATGCCCAGCAGCAGCGCCATGGCGAAGTCGGCGACGTCGTCGGTGAGCACGTCGGGCGTGTGGGTCACGGCGATACCGCGCTCGCGTGCCGCCGCCACGTCGACGCCGTCGTAGCCCACGCCAAACACCACGATGACCTCCAGCGCCGGCAGGCGCTCAATGAGCGCGCGGCTGACCCGCGACTCGCCGTTGGCCACCAGCGCGCGAATATGCGCGGCGCCCTGCCCCAACTGGCTGCCCTGCTCGTCGCCCTCGAGCACGGCGAAATCGGCCAGCAGGCGTTCGGTGAGCTTTTCCGGCAGGCGGGCGATCTTAAGCACGTTTGCGTTCATTGACGGTTCCTTGCAGGTGAGCCTGGCCACGGGCGCGCTCGGCGCCCAGGTAAAGCCCCAGCACGCCGCCGGCCAGCAAGGCGCAGGCGACCAGCAACAGGGCGTAGTCATAGGTGTGGGTGACGTCCTTGATCCAGCCCATCACCGGCGGCAGGCCCAGGCCGGCCAGGTTGGCGATGGAGTTGATCAGGGCGATGGACACGGCCGCGGCCGGGCCCGACAGGTATTCGGTGGTGGTGGCCCAGAACACCGGCGTAGCCGCCCAGTTCAGCGCCACGGCCACCACCAGCAGGCAGTAGGCCAGGCCATGGTTGCCGCAGAACACCGCCACGCCCAGCACAATGCCAGCCGCCAGCAGCGGGCCGCCCAGGTGCAGGGCGCGCTCGCCGTTCTTGTCGGAGTGGCGACCGTTGGCGTACATGAACACGCAGGCCAGCAGGAACGGCAGCGCCGACATCAGGCTGACCACGAACGAGCCCTGCCCCGACACCGACTGCACGATCAGCGGCAGGAACAGGGTGATGCCAATGGTGCCGAACGCCTGCAGCAGCCAGAACAGGCTCAGCAGCCACACCACCGGGCTGCGGAACGCCTTGTGCCAGGCGTCGTTATGGGAGATCAGCGTGTTGCTCTGCTCGGCGGCGATGGTGCTGGCCAGCCAGGCCTTCTGCCGCGCATCCAGCCAGTGGGTGGTCTGCGGCGAGTCTGGCAGGTAGCGCAGCACCACCACGCCCAGCACGGCGGCGGGAATGCCTTCGAGCAGGAACAGCCAGCGCCAGCCGCTCACCGACGCCATGCCGTCCAGGTGCAGGAACGCACCGGACAGCGGCAGGCCGATCACCGAGGCCAGCGCCGCGCCGATGTAGAAGAACGACATGGCCTTGGCCCGGTCGCTGCGCGGGTACCACTGCGACAGGTAATAGATGATGCCCGGCGTGAAGCCAGCCTCGGCGGCGCCCAGCAGCAGGCGCATCACGTACAGCTGGTTGGCGGTCTGCACCAGGCTCATGCCGGCAGCAACGATGCCCCAGGTGATCATGATGCGGGCGATCCAGCGCCGCGCGCCGACCTTGGTGAGGATCAGGCTGCTGGGCACTTCCAGCAGGATATAGGTGAGGAAAAACAGCCCCACGCCCAACCCGTACATCGCCGCCGACAGGCCCAGGTCGGCGTTCATCTGCAGCGCCGCCACCGAGATGTTCGACTTGTCGATGTACGCCACCATGTACAGCAGCATCAGGAACGGGATCAGCTTGAGATTGAGCTTGGCCAGGGTGCTGGCGTGCAAGCCGTCGTTCAGCGTGGGCTGGGTCATGACGGGTCTCTCTATTGTTGTCGTTATGGAGGTGCTATGAGGCAGACCATAAACCAGCACAGATGCAGATTCAATATATGAATTACCATCCCTATATATGGGACGAAAACTGAAACGTTACAGTCCCGCAGACAGCCACGTAGCAGCTGCCGCAGGCTGCGTCCTACCCCCTCAACCCAGGAAGTGCCACAACAGCAACGTCCCCACCAACCCCACCACCGAGACGATGGTCTGCAACACCGACCACACCCAGATGGTCTGCTTCAGCTGCAGCCCAAAGTACTCGCGCACCATCCAGAAGCCCGCATCGTTCACATGGCAGAAAAACACCGAGCCGGCACCAATGGCCAGGGCCACCAGCGAGCTTTGCGTGGCGGCCAGCCCGGCCATCATCGGCGCCAGAATGCCTGCGGTAGTCGTGGTGGCGACGGTGGCCGAACCGGTGGCCTGGCGCAGCGCCACGGCGATCAACCACGCCAGCAGCAGGTACGGCATGTGCGCGCCCTCGGCGGCCTTGCTGATGGTCTGGCTGACGCCGGCGTCCAGCAAGGTCTGCTTCAGGCCGCCGCCAGCGCCGATGGTCAACAGCAGCACGGCAATCGGCGCCAGCGCCTTGCGCAGGGTGTTGCCGACCTGCTCGCGCGGCAGGCCGTTGGCCCAGCCCAGGCACACCACGGCGGCCAGCACGGCGATGCCCAGGGCAATCAACGGCTCGCCGAGGAACTTCAGGGTCAGCGCCAGGGTGGTCTCGGGGGCCAGGGCCACCTTGGCCAGGGTGCTGCCGAGCATCAACAGCACCGGCAGCAGAATGATCAACAGCGAAATGCCGAAGCTGGGCTGGCGCTGGCTTTGCGGCTTGGCGCTGAACAGCGCGCCCAACTCGGCCGGCTCCTGCACGTCCATGCGCCGCGACAGCCAGTTGCCGTAGAGCGGGCCGGCGAGGATCACTGCCGGCAAGGCAATGCTGAAGCCCAGCAGCATGGTCAGGCCGAGGTCGGCATGCAACGCGCCTACCGCGATCAACGGCCCCGGGTGCGGGGGCATCAGCGCATGCAGGGTGGTCATGCCGGCCAGCGCCGGAATGGCGATTTTCAGCAGCGGTTGGTTGGATTGGCGGGCCATGACGAAGATGATCGGCACCATCATCACCAGCCCCACTTCGAAGAACAGCGGCAGGCCGATCACCAGCGCCACCAGGGCCATCACCCACGGCAGGCTGCGGCCCTTGCCCAGCCCCAGCAGGGTGCTGGCGATACGGTCGGCGGCGCCGGACTCGGCCATCAGCGCGCCGAGCATCGAGCCCAGGGCGATGATGATGCCCGCTTCGCCGAGAATGCCGCCGGCGCCCTTGCTGAAGGCTTTGGCCACTTCTTCAGGCCCCAGCCCTGCGCCCACGCCGGCAATGAAGGTACCGACGAGAATGGACAGGAATGGCGGCAACTTGGTGGCGCTGATCAGCACGATGATGGTGGCGATGGCCACCGCGCAGCAGACGATGAGGCGGGTGTCGTGGGCAAGCCAGGCGAGGTTGGTAGGGTCCACCGGGTACTCCTTATTGTTGGCAAATACAGCTGCAACATTTTGTTGCAATTTGCCGACAGGATACCACCCAACATCCCAATCCTACCCTCGCCTGTTGGGGGCGCGGGCCCCCGCGACGCTGACTTGGAGGGGGGTGTCGTGGGCAAGCCAGCTCCCACAAAGCGTCAGGCCAGGGAATAGCCCAGGTAGATGGCGACAGCCACGCACAGGCCCGCAAACCCCACCTGCAACACCCGCGCGGGAATGCGCGGCGACAGTAGCCGGCCCGCCACCATCCCGGCCACGCTGGCGGCAATGAACAGCCCGCCTTCCAGTGGAATGCGCACGCCGGCGTGCACCGCGCCGACCACCGCCATGCCCGACACCAGGGCAATCACCATCAGCGAAGTGGCGATGATGCCGTGCACGCGGATGTCGGTCAGTTGCCGGAACGCCGGCACCAGCAGGAAACCGCCGCCCACGCCCAGCAGCCCGGTGAGGAAGCCGCAGCACGACCCCACCAGCGACAGCGTGACGCTGCACCGCAAGGTCCACTTCAGGCGTCCGGTCTGGTCGTTGAGCATGCAGTTCTTCTGCTCCCAGCCATGGTCGATGCCCGAACCTGCACACTTGGCTTCCCGCGACTGGCTGAACATGCGCCACGCCACAATCAGCAGCACGCCGCAAAACAGCGCCACCAGCCAATGATCCGGCACGTGGTGCGCCACCAGCAGCCCCAACGGCGTGAACAGCGTGCCCAGCGCCGCCATCAGCAATGCCGCGCGCCAGCGCACGATGCCCTTGCGCAGGCCGTCAATGGCACCTACCGCCGCCGCGGCGCCCACGGCCAGCAGCGCCACCGGCGCCGCCTGGGTCATGGGCCAGCCCAGGCCGAGTACCAGCGCCGGCACCGCAAGGATGCCGCCGCCCGCGCCCGTGAGCCCCAGCACCATGCCGATAAAACCACCCAATAACAGTGCGAGCATGCCCCGCCCTCCTATTCAGCGGCTTTACAGCGGGCCAGCCACTCACGGCCCTTGAGCATCCCGTTCCAGTAGAACCACGGCAGGAAGCTGGCCTTCAACCACCAGGCCGAGCGCCGCGCCACGGTGGAGTCCCAGGGGAAGCTGGGCAGCAGCTTGCCGCCGTAGCCGAATTCGGCCAGCACCACCCGGCCCTTCTCCACCGTCAGCGGGCAGGAACCGTAGCCGTCATAGCGCAACGGCAAGGCCCGGCCGGCGCGCAGGGCCAACAGGTTCTCGGCCACCACCACGATCTGCTTGCGCGCCGCGGCGGCGGTCTTGGCGTTGCTGGTGGAACACACGTCGCCCAGCCCGAACACATTGGCGTAACGCACGTGCTGCAGGGTGCCGGGGTCTACCTCGCACCAGCCGCCCGCGTTGGCCAACTGGCTCGTGCGCACGCAGTCGGGCGCTACCTGCGGCGGCACCACATGCAACAGGTCGAAGGGCTTGGCCTGGCGGACGCGGTTGCCATTGGCGTCCAGGCTTTCGAACCAGGCGGTCTTGCCCGGGCCATCGACCTTGACCAACTGCGAGCCGAACGCCAGCTGCGCCCGGTACTTCTCGATGTACTTCATCAGCGCCGGCACGTAGGTGGCCACGCCGAACAGCGCTGCGCCTGCGAGGTTGAATTCGACGTCGATGTGCTTGAGCACGCCGTTGCGCCGCCAGTGGTCGCACGCCAGGTACAGCGCCTTCTGCGGCGCCCCGGCGCACTTGATCGGCATGCCCGGCTGGGTGAACAGCGCCTTGCCCTGGTGCAGGCCCTGCACCAGCTGCCAGGTATAGGGCGCCAGGTCGTAGCGATAATTGGAGGTAACGCCGTGCTGGCCCAGGGCCTGTTCCAGGCCCTCGATCTGCTCCCACGCCAGGCGCAGGCCGGGGCAGACGATCAGCTGCGTGTAGGCAAGCTGGCGGCCATCCGTCAGGGTTACCCGCTGGCCGTCGGCGTCGATGCCCTGCACCGCCGCCTGCAGCCACTGCACGCCCTTGGGCACCACCTGTGCCATGGGCCGCGCGGTGTTGCCGACGTCGTAGGCGCCGCCGCCCACCAAGGTCCAGGCCGGCTGGTAATAGTGCGTGGCGCTGGGCTCGACCAGGGTGATGGCAAGGCCCGGCTGGCGCTTCAGCAGGCTGGCGGCAAGGCCGATGCCGGCAGCGCCGCCGCCGATGATCAGGATGTCCGCGTTGCTGGCGGTCGCACCCTGTTGCTGCGCATTATTGTGCATGGGGTCCACACTTATTGAGGAAGAAGGGACGAACCGAGGCTGGCCAGCACTGTGCCGCAGTACAGGCCCGACAGGGTTTTCATGACCTGGATGACCTCGTGGCTGGCGAGCCCGTAGTAGATGTATTTGCCTTCGCGGCGGGTGGCCACCAGGCCTTCGTCGCGCAGCACACCCAACTGCTGGGACAGGGTGGGCTGGCGTACGCCGGTGCCGGCTTCCAGCTCGCCGACGTTGCGCTCGCCCTGGGTGAGTTGGCACAGAATCAGCAAGCGGTCTTCGTTGGCCAGCGCTTTCAACAGCGCACAGGCCTTGGAGGCACTGGCGCGCAGGCGCACGACGTCGTCGGTGGTCAGGCAGGTTTCCATGGCGGGGTCGCTCTCGATCACTTTCTGTGATTACATTATGTTTAAATATAGATTATGGAACAATAGAGTGTGGAGCAATTCATGACCCCACGAATCCAGCCCTTCTTCGACAACGGCTCGTCGACCTTCAGCTATGTGGTGTATGAGGCGCCGGGCAGCGCCTGCGCGGTCATCGACTCGGTGCTGGACTACGACCACAAGGCCGGCCGCACCGGCACCGCGCAGGCCGACGCCATCATCGCCTTCGTCCGCACCCAGGGCCTGCAGGTGCAGTGGCTGCTGGAAACCCACGCCCATGCCGACCACCTGTCCGCGGCGCCGTACCTGCGCGCGCAACTGGGCGGGCGCATCGTCATCGGCGAGGGCATCCGCCAGGTGCAGAAGGTGTTCAAGACGGTGTTCAACCTGGAGCCCGGCTTCCGCCTGGACGGCTCGCAGTTCGACCACCTGCTTCAGCCCGACGAGACCTTCAGCATCGGCAACCTGCCGGTGCGCGCCCTGCACGTACCCGGGCACACCCCGGCGGACATGGCGTTCCTGATTGGCGCGCACGACCTGTTCGTCGGCGACACGCTGTTCATGCCCGACGTCGGCACCGCCCGCTGCGACTTTCCCGGGGGCGACGCCGAGCAGCTGTACCAATCCATCCAGACGCTGCTGGCCTTCCCCGCCGATACCAGCCTGCACCTGTGCCACGACTACCCGCCCGAGGGGCGCGAGGCGCAATCGCAGACCACCGTGGCGGCCCAGCGCCAGGGCAACATCCACGTGCGCGACGGCATCGACGAGGCGCAGTTCGTGGCCATGCGCACCGCGCGCGACGCCACCCTGCCCATGCCTGTGCTGCTGATGCCGGCGGTGCAGGTGAACATCCGCGCCGGGCAATTGCCGCCCGCCGAAGACAATGGCGTGCGGTATATCAAGATCCCGCTCGACCGGCTGTAAGGCAATCGGGCGGAACTTGTAGGGCCCAGGCTTGCCCACTCCTGCATGGCGCCGGTATTTCACCGGCCGGTCTTGCAGGAGTCATGACATGCCCGATGCACACGGCAAGGTACGCTACGCAGTCGTCGCCGGCGGCTGGATTTCCCAGGGGGCGTTCATGCCCGGCGTCGGCCAGACCGACAACTCGGTGATGACCGCGCTGGTCACCGGCGACCCCATCAAGGCCCGCGACCTGGCGGCCGAGTACCAGCTCAAGAGCTACCACTACGACGAGTTCGCCACGCTGCTGGCCAGCGGCGAGATCGACGCGGTGTATATCGCGACGCCCAATTTCCGCCACCGCGAATTCGCCGTGCCGGCCCTGGAAGCCGGCATTCACGTGCTGCTGGAAAAACCCATGGCCACCAGCGAGGCCGACTGCCTGGCCATAAACGCCGCGGCCGAGCGCAGCAGCGCGCTGTTGATGGTTGCCTACCGCCTGCACTGCGAGCCGGCCACGGTGGAAATGATCGGCAAGGTGCGCGCCGGCGCCATCGGCGAGCCACGTCTGTTCACCTCCACGTTCACCCAGCACACCAAGGAGTCCAACCACCGCGCGCACAGCGGTTACTGGGCCGGCCCCGTCGCCGACATGGGCCCCTACCCGCTCAACGCGGTGCGCAACCTGTTCGGCGAGGAGCCGCTGGAAGTCTCGGCGGTGGGCATCCACACCCCTGGCCGGCACTTCGACAGCCACGACACGGTCACCGTCACCCTGCGCTTCAGCCAGGAACGCCTGGCGCAGTTCATCGTCAGCTACAGCCTGCCCGGCAGCCAGCGCTTCCAGCTGATTGGCAGCGAAGGCGAGATCGAGGCCTCGCCGTGCTTCGGCTTCGGCGAAGGCGTGGCCATCGGCTACCGGCTGATCAAGGACGGTGAGCCACACGAGCACCAGCACCCGGTGGTGGACCAGTTCGGCGGCGAGACCCAGTACTTCTCCGACTGCATTCTCAAGGGGCAACAACCGGAGCCGGATGGCGACGAAGCCTGGCGCGACGTGCGCGTGCTGGCGGCCATCGAGCAGGCCCTGGCCACCGGCCAGCCGCAACAGCTGGATCCGCTGCCGGCGCGCCGCGGCATCCAGCCCGAACAGGCCCGCCAACTGCCGTTGGCAAAAGTGCCGCCATACATCAACACCGCCGAACCAAACGACTGAGCCAGGGGGCCGAACGCTTGAGCCGAATCATCACTTCACGCTTGCCGCAAGACACCGACGAAGCCCGCGAAGCGCAAATGTTCGGCACCCCCAAGGACCGCCTGGACTTCTACCGCCGCGAGATCCAGTACGAGACGGCGATCCTATCCAACCGCACCAACGCCTACTTGTCGGCGCAGTCGTTCCTGGTGATCGCCTACGCCTCATCCATGGCCAACCTCAACCCCGAGTGGGGCAAGCTGTTCACCCTGGTGGTGCCGCCGGTGCTGGCACTGCTGGGGGTGCTGTGCTCGCTGAACGCCTGGCCGGGCATACGCGCCGCCTACGACATCATCGACCACTGGCACTTCAAGCAGAGCGGCCTGCTGCGCGACACCCCGGCCATGGGCCTGGCGTACGACGACGAGCCGCTGTTCAGCGAAATGGAGTCCAGCCACAAGGGCTACCGCAAATCGCTGATGTTCTCGATTCGCGCGCCGTGGCTGTTCGCGGGCTTCTGGATTGGCCTGGGCGTGTTCGCCCTGGCGATTCAACTGGGCTAGATGAAATCGCAGATGTAACAAAGAATTTCGACGCGCCGTCGGGGTCTATCCCTTAACCCCCTTCAGGACCTGACTGCCATGAAATTCGCATTATTTTCCAACGCCTTGTCCAAACAAGCCGGCAGCCCGCGCACCTTCGTCATTGCCGTGGCACTGATTGTGATCTGGGCGGTGACCGGGCCGTTCTTTCACTACAACGACACCTGGCAACTGATCATCAACACCTCGACCACCATCATCACTTTCCTGATGGTATTCGTGATTCAGAACACCCAGAACCGCGACAACGACATTCTGCACATCAAGATCGACGAGCTGCTGCGCGCCACCAAGGACGCGCAGAACGCCGCGCTCGACCTGGATGACCTGGACGCCAAGGAGCTGACCACCATCCGCAAGCAGTACAAATCGATGGGCACCAACGAGACCATCGAAGTGACCGAGTCCACCACCACCCTCAAGGACGACCCTGCCGCCTGACGCACAAGGCTGCGTCCGGGAACGCCGCAGTGTGCCTGCCATTCCGCAGCGCCTGGGACGCGGCCTTCGGCCGCTGCTACAGAGTGCGTAGCAGCTGCCGCAGGCTGCGTCCGGGAACGCCGCGGTATGTCGACCATTCTACAGGGCCTTGGCGAACGCTTCGGCGATGGCACTCGCTTCACTCGGGCGCACCAACCGGGCCACTTCCTCGCCATCGCGCAGGAACACCAGGGTCGGCCACAGTTTCACCCGGAACGCACGGCCCAGCGGCCGCCCGGTACCGTCTTCGATTTTCAGGTGACGCACTTCCGGGTAGTCGGCGATGACCTCCGCCAGCAGTGGCTGCAACACCGCACAGTGGCCGCACCAGCCGGTCCCGAATTCAAGCAGCGTGGGGCCGCGCCATTGCGCCACGACGCTGTGGTCGGGCGCGTTTTCGCGGTAGTCGAGTGTCATGCCCATGGTTGTCCCCCCTTGAATGGTCAAGCCCAGATTGCCCCACCCACCACCGGGTCCTGGGCCGGCAGCGCCACCTTGGCGATGCGCGTGCGCGAGGCATGGTGGGTGGCGGCCTTGGGCCGCTGAATGTCATAGTCTTCCTGGCCCTGGGGGTAGGCCCCCACCACCAGGAAATCGTCGCTGTGGGACAGCGCGCAATGGCCAGTGCCGGCCGGCAGCACCAGCACGTCACCAAACACCAGGTCGATGATCTGCCCCTGCTCGCCGCCCAGCATCACCCGCGCCCGCCCGCCAGCCACGCCCAGCACCTCGTGGGCGTTGGAGTGGTAATGGTGGTAGTCGAAGATACCGTCACGCCACAGCGGCACCCACTGGTGCCGGGCAAACAGCTGCTCGAAGGCCGCCGCGTCGCCGGCCACCTGGTGGTACACCAGGGCCGGCAACGGGTTGTTGGGCACGCGGCCGTCGTCACGAAAATACAGCTGTTCTGCTGGGGTCATGAGGGTCTCCCGGTGGCTGTGCATGTGCGTTGGAAACCCTGGCATCGGCGATTGTTCCCCTCAGACCTCCACCAGCACTTCGCTGATCTGGATGACCGGCACCAGGTCGGTGTAGTTGGGGATGTCGCCATTGAGCACCGCGGCGTGGGGCCCGAAGGCCTGCTGGAAGGTGTCCAGCGACTCGCAGTAGAAATGGCACAGGCCCAGGTAGGTCGGCGGCGTGCCGGGCGTGGCGCCGCCCAGGCCCTTCTCCACCGAATACTTCAGGCAGGCGGCGCCCATCAGCTCCTTGAGCAGCGGCATGTGCTTGTCGCGGTAGTAGTCGAAGTCGAACCGCGCGTCTTTCTGGTAGGGGTACATCACGCTGACTTTGATCATCACGCTCTCCTGGGGAATGAATTGACCGCTCGATAGTAGCGCCAATTCAACTAACCGGTCGCGGCAAAGTCACAGTTATTGACTGCCATGCGTTAATGCCTAGAGGGTTCGATGAGTTTTATTCTGTGGATGTCGGTGCTGGGCGCCCTGCTGCTGTTGCTGGCACTGACGTCGTCCTACCTGCGCTGGCTGCCGATGACCACCTCGGCGGTGTGCCTGGCCTTTGGCATGGCGTTGGGGCCGGTGGGGCTGGGCCTGGTGAACATGGACTTCGCCCGCGCCGCCAGCTGGCTGCAGCGGCTCACCGAGATGGCCGTGCTGTTCTCGCTGTTCGGCACCGGCATCAAGCTGCGCCTGGGCCTGCGCCGCACCGCGTGGCGCGCCGCCTACCTGCTGGCGGGGCCGGTGATGCTGCTGTCGATTGCCGGCGTGGCGCTGCTGGCGCATTACGGTCTGCAACTGTCCTGGGGCCTGTCGGCGCTGCTGGGGGCCATGCTTGCGCCCACCGACCCGGTGCTGGCGGCCATGGTCCAGGTCAGCAGCGCCCACGACTTCGACAAGGTGCGCTACGGCCTGTCCGGCGAGGCCGGGCTCAATGACGGCGTGGCCTTCCCGTTCGTGATTTTCAGCCTGATGATGATCGACCACGTCGACCTGGGCCTGCCCGACATTGGCGCCTGGGCGCTGAAGAATTTGCTGTGGGGCGTGCCGGCGGGGCTTGCCATCGGCTACGCCCTGGGCCGCCTGCTGGGGCAGCTGATGATTGCCCTGCGGGTGCGCCACGCCGACAGCGACGAGTCGCCCAACGACTTTGTCGCCCTGGCGCTGATAGCCATCAGCTACGTGGTGGCCTATGGCGTGGACGCGTTCGGTTTCCTCGCCGTGTTCGCCGCCGGTGTCGGCCTGCGCCAGGCCGAGGCCCGCGCTTCACACACCGAGATCCCCGCCGAGCACCTGGCCAAGCCGCTGGACCCGCACACCCGCCCCACCCCCCAGGAAGAGCAGGACGACAGCCAACTGGCTGCGGGCACGATGATGGCCGACATCCTCACCTTCGGCGACCTGGTGGAGCGTTCCATGGAGGTGCTGCTGATCACCCTGTTGGGCGCCGCCCTGTCACTGTACTGGGACTGGCGCGCTGTCGGGCTCGGCCTGGGGCTGTTCTGCGTGATCCGGCCACTGAGCGTGTGGCTGCTGGTGCGCGGCAAATACCTGGACGGCCACCAGCGCGCGCTGCTGGGCTGGTTCGGCATTCGTGGCATCGGCTCGCTGTACTACCTGTGCTTCGCCATTGCCCACGGCCTGCCGGCGTCCATCCAGCACAGCGCCATCAGCCTGACGCTGTCGGTGGTGGCGCTGAGCATTCTGCTGCACGGCGTCAGCACCCAGCCGCTGCTGGCACACTATGAGCGCCGCCACCGCAAGGCGGGTTAAAGGCTGGCCAGCAGGGTTTTCAGCGCGGCGTAGTCCGGCACATGGTGAAAGCCGGGTTGGCCTTCGAACTGGGCGAAGTCGGTGTCGCCGTAGCCGGCCACCAGGGTGCCGGCAGCCAGGCCTGCCTGCACGCCAGGGATGCTGTCATCCACCAGCAGGCACTGTTCGGGGGCCAGCTGCATGACCTCGGCGGCCGCCACGATCAGCTGCGGCGACGGTTTCCAGGCGTTGACGTCATAGGCGCTGACGATGTTGCCGTCGAAGGCATCCCACAGGCCCGCGGTTTTCAGGCAGGTCTCGATCTTGGCGCGCGGGCCATTGGAGGCCACGCACTTGGGCAGTTTCAGCTCGCGGATGAAATCCAGGGCGCCGGGCATGGCTTCAAGGCCGGCGGCGAACAGGTCCAGGCTGCGGCTACGGAAGTCGCGCATGAAGGGTTCGGCGTCCAGGTGGGCGTGTTCCTCGCACAGCTCGCCAACGAAGATGGCGAACTGCACGCCGCGGAAGCGCCGCAGCACTTCGTCATGGGGCAGGTGAATGTCGCGCTCGGCCAGCAGGTCGCGCAACAGCCCGGCCGCCATGCGTTCACTGTCGACCAGGGTGCCGTCGCTGTCGAAAATAACGCCTTTGATGGTCAATGAGTGGCTCCTGTAATGGCGTGGGGTCACGGAAAGCCTGCCCCTTGCCTTGCTTTTTGTCCACCCTGCAGCGTGAGTTCCGTAGCAGCGGCCACAGGCCGCGTCCGCTGCACCGGGGTGTTTGCGGACGCGGCCTGCGGCCGCTGCTACAGGTGGGGTGAACGTTACTCAGCGGCGTGGGCGCGCAGCAGGTCGATGAAGGTGGCCAACTCGCGGCTCACCGGATCGCCCTTGCGCAGCAGGATGCCGAAGGGCGCCATGCGCTCCTCCAGCTCGATGGGCAAGGCCGTGACCAGCCCCATGCGCAGGTAATCGCGCAACGCGGTTTCCGACAGCACCATGATCGCGTCAGTGAGCTGGATCAATTGCTGCATCGAATACACCGAACTGCACTCGATGATATCCGCCGGTGCCACCAGCCCCTCGCGCTGCAGCGCCTGCTCCAGGGCGATGCGCGCCGGGCTGCTGTCGGGTTGCAGAATCCACGGCCAATCATTGACCAGCTCCGCCAGCTTCAGCTCGCCGCGCAGCAAGAGCGGGTGCTGGCTGTGCACCACCAGCAGCAGGCGCTCGTTACCCAAGGGCTCGAAATCGTAGTGCTGGCTGTCGATGCTGGCGTTGCGGCGGGCGATGGCCAGGTCAATGCGCCCCTGGGCCAGCAGCTGGATCACCTGATCGCTGGTGTCGCCCATGATGCGGATGCGCAGCTGCGGGTGGCGACGCTTGATCTCGGCGATGGAATCCATCACCAACCCGGGCGCGGCGCCCATCAGGGTGCCGATGGCCAGGTAGCCAAAGCCCCCTTGCTGGCGCGCTGCCAGGTCTTCAGCGCAGCGGTCGAGACCGCTCAAGGCGTTTTCGGCAAAACGGATCAGTTCCAGGCCCAGGGCCGTGGGGCGCATCCCGCGGGGCAGGCGCTCGAACAACTCGCAGCCGAACATGTCCTCGATCTCATGCAGCATGCGCGTGGCGGCGGGCTGCGACATGGCCAGGTTCTGGGAGGCACGGTGCAGGTTTTCGCTACTGCCCAGGGCCACCAGCATGTGCAGGTGCTTGTAGCGCAGGCGGTTGAACAGGCTACGGGAGGCGGTGGCAGGCTGCATGGGACGGCTCCAGGCGACTGATACCCTCAAGGTATCGATTGTGAGCAAAATTCGATTTGTAGCGCATAGCACCACCGCCGTACAGTCCCGCCATACACCACGCAGTCAAATAATTCCAAAAGGATACTGCCGTGAAGACTCTACCCGCGTCCCTGCTGGCGAAGGTGTCCTGGCGCCTGCTGCCCTTTCTGCTGCTGATGTACGTCATGGCTTTCCTCGACCGCGCCAACGTCGGCTTTGCCCGCCAGGCCTTTCAGGCCGACACCGGTATCGGCGACACGGCGTTCGCGTTCGGCGCCGGGGTATTCTTTGCCGGCTACGCGCTGCTGGAAGTGCCCAGCAACCTGATGCTGCACAAGGTCGGCGCGCGCCTGTGGATGTGCCGCATCATGGTCAGCTGGGGCCTGATCAGCGCCGCCATGGTGTTCGCCCACAACGAAACCAGCTTTTACCTGCTGCGCTTTCTGCTGGGCGTGGCCGAGGCCGGCTTTTTCCCCGGCGTGATCCTCTACCTCACCTACTGGTTTCCCGGCGCGGCGCGCGGCAAGGCCATGGGCTTCTTCTACTTCGGCGCGCCCCTGGCATTCATCGTCGGCAGCCCGTTGTCGGGCCTGCTGCTGGAGCTGGACGGCGTGGCCGGCGCCCACGGCTGGCAGTGGCTGTTCGTGGTGGAAGGGCTGATGGCCACCGCGGTGGGCGTGTGGGCGTACTTCTACCTGGACAACCGCCCTGCCGACGCCGCCTGGCTGAGCCTTGCCGAACGCCAACTGCTGCAAGACGTGATCGACCGCGAAGACGCCCACAAGCAAGGCCACGGCAGCCTGTTAAAGACCCTGTGCCAGCCCGCAGTGCTGTACCTGTGCCTGATCTACCTGCTGATTCAGGCCAGCGTCTACGGCGTGGTGTTCTACCTGCCCAGCCAGGTGGCGGGGCTGCTGGGCAGCAAGGTCGGCCTGCTGGTGGGGCTGGTGTCCGCCCTGCCCTGGCTGTGCGCGTTGCTGGCGGCCTGGTGGGTACCGGCCCAGGCCGACAAGCGCGGCGACCATCGTCGCGTGGCCTGCCTGACGCTGTTGGTGGCCGCCGTGGGCATCGCCACCTCGGTCAGCGTGGCCAGCCCGCTGTGGGGCGTGATCGCCCTGTGCTTCGCTGCGGCCGGGTTCATCGCCGTGCAGCCGGTGTTCTGGACCTTCCCCTCGCGCACGCTCACCGGCAGCGCCGCAGCCGGCGCCATTGCCTTGGTCAATGCGTTCGGCGCGCTGGGCGGCTTCATCGCCCCGGTGTTGAAGAATTGGGCCGAAATTCATTTCGCTTCGCCTGCGGCCGGTCTCTACGGGCTGGCCGCCACCACCGTGATTGCTGCAGCGCTGGTGCTGGGCATCGCCATCAAACCCCGAACCAGGCCGCAACCGCGCCCCGGCTACCAACACTGAATCGACCCACTGCAAGGAGCTGTCCATGAGCGTCCCAACCATCAAGCACGTCCGCGCCTTTACCCTGCGTGGCGGCGGTGCCGACTACCACGACCAGGGCGACGGCCACTGGATCGACGACCATATTTCCACGCCCATGGCCAAGTACCCGCAGTACCGCCAGAGCCGCCGCAGCTTCGGCATCAACGTGCTGGGCACGCTGGTGGTGGAGATCGAGGCCAGCGACGGCACCGTCGGTTTTGCCGTGACCACCGGCGGCGAACCGGCCGCCTACATTGTTGAAAAACACCTGGCGCGCTTCCTCGAAGGCGCCAAGGTCACCGACCTTGAATTGATGTGGGACCAGATGTACCAATCCACCCTGTACTACGGCCGCAAGGGCCTGGTGATCAACACCATCTCCGGCGTCGACCTGGCGCTGTGGGACCTGCTGGGCAAGGTCCGCCAGGAGCCGGTGCATCAATTGCTTGGCGGTGCGGTGCGTGACGAGCTGCAGTTCTACGCCACGGGTGCGCGGCCGGACCTGGCACAGAAAATGGGCTTCATCGGCGGCAAGATGGCCCTGCACCACGGCCCCGCCGAGGGCGAGGAAGGCCTGCGCAAAAACCTCGAAGAACTGGCCACCATGCGCGAGCGGGTAGGCAAGGATTTCTGGCTGATGCTGGACTGCTGGATGAGCCTTGACCTGAACTACGCCAGCCGCCTGGCCAAGGGCGCCGCCGAATTCGGCCTGAAGTGGATCGAGGAAGCGCTGCCGCCCGACGACTACTGGGGCTACGCCGCCCTGCGCAAGGCCGTGCCCAACGGCATGCTGGTGACCACCGGCGAGCACGAAGCCACCCGCTGGGGCTTCCGCATGCTGCTGGAAATGGGCTGCTGCGACATTATCCAGCCAGACGTGGGCTGGTGCGGCGGCATGACCGAGCTGGTGAAAATCTCGGCACTGGCCGACGCCCACAACGCCCTGGTCGTGCCCCACGGCTCGTCGGTGTACAGCTACCACTTCGTCGCCACGCGCCACAACAGCCCGTTTGCCGAGTTCTTGATGATGGCGCCCAAGGCCGATGAAGTGGTGCCCATGTTCCACCCGCAACTGCTGGGCGAGCCGGTGCCGGAGAACGGCCGCATGCGCATTTCGCGCCTGGACCAGCCGGGCTTTGGCGTGACCCTGAACCCGGAATGCCAGCTGCACCGTCCGTACAACCGTGAAGGGGGCCGCTGATGAAACTGCCCATCAACCCGTTCAAGGCGCAACTGGCCAAGCGTGAACCGCAGTACGGCATCTGGGCCGGCTTTGCCACCGGCAACGCTGCCGAACTGGTGGCCACGTTCGGCTACGACTGGATGCTGATCGACGGCGAGCATGCGCCCAATACCGTGCCCAGCATTCAGGCGCAGTTGCAGGCCGTGGCGCCGTACGGCTGCGCGCCGGTGGTACGCCCGGTGACCGGCGACGCGAACCTGATCAAGCAGTTGCTGGACATCGGCGCCCAGACCCTGATGGTGCCCATGGTCGACACCGCCGAACAGGCCCAGGGGCTGGTGCGCGCCATGCGCTACCCGCCCCTGGGCATACGCGGCGTGGGTGGCGGCTTGACCCGCGCCACGCGCTGGGACGGCGTGCCCGACTACCTGCACACCGCCCATGAACAGCTGTGCCTGATCGTGCAAGTGGAGTCGCGCCTGGGCGTCGACAACGTCGAAGCCATCGCCGCGGTGGAAGGCGTGGACGCGGTGTTCATTGGCCCGGCCGACCTGTCCACCGGGCTGGGCCATGCCGGCAACCCGACGCACCCCGAGGTGCAGCAGAAGATCCGCCGCGCCATTGACGCCACCCTGGCCGCCGGCAAGGTCTGCGGCATCCTGGCCCCCAACGAGGAAGACGCGCGCCGCTACCTAGCGTGGGGCTGCCAATTCGTCGCCGTGGGCATCGACATCAGCCTGTTGCGCCAGGCCGCCCTGGACAACCTGGCGCGCTACCGCGACACCTCCCCTGCCCCCGCGCCGTCGCGCACTTACTGATTCCCGGAGCCTGCCATGCCATCCGTACCGGTCTACCAGAACTACATCAACGGCCAGTTCACCGACAGCGCCGAGCACCTGGAGGTGTTCAACCCGGCCACCGGCGCCCTGCTGTCACGCGTGCCCGCCGCCAGCGGCGAGGAAGTCGACCGCGCCCTGGCCGCCGCCCGCACCGCGCAGAAAGACTGGGCGCGCAAGCCGGCCATCGAGCGCGCCGGCTACCTGCGCCGCATCGCCGCCAAACTGCGCGAACACGCGCCTGCCCTGGCCCGCACTATTACCCTGGAACAGGGCAAGGTCAGCGCCCTGGCCGAGGTGGAGGTGAACTTTACCGCCGACTACCTCGACTACATGGCCGAGTGGGCCCGGCGCATCGAAGGCGAGATCATCAGCAGTGACCGCCCTGGCGAGAATATTTTCCTGTTCCGCAAGCCCCTCGGCGTGGTGGCCGGGATCCTGCCGTGGAATTTTCCGTTCTTCCTCATTGCCCGCAAGATGGCCCCGGCGCTGCTGACCGGCAACACCATCGTCATCAAGCCCAGCGAGGAAACCCCGAACAACTGCTTCGAATTCGCCCGCCTGGTGGCCGAGACCGACCTGCCGGCCGGCGTGTTCAACGTGGTGTGCGGCGACGGCCGCGTGGGCGCAGCCCTGAGTGCCCACGCCAAGGTCGACATGATCAGCTTCACCGGTAGCGTCGACACCGGCGCGCGGATCATGGCCGCCGCCGCGCCGAACCTCACCAAGCTCAACCTTGAACTGGGCGGCAAGGCCCCGGCCATCGTGCTGGCCGACGCCGACCTGGAGCTGGCGGTAAAGGCCATTCGCGACTCACGCATCATCAACACCGGCCAGGTGTGCAACTGCGCCGAGCGGGTGTACGTGGAACGCAAGGTGGCCGACCAATTCATCGAACGCATCGGCGCGGCCATGGCGGCCACCCGCTATGGCGACCCACTGGCCGACCACACGGTGGAAATGGGCCCGCTGATCAACCGCCAGGGCCTGGACAGCGTCGACGCCAAGGTGCGTCGCGCGCTGGCCGACGGTGCCCAGTTGATCACCGGCGGCGCCGTGGCCGATAGGCCGCAAGGCTTCCACTACCAGCCCACCGTGCTGGCCGGGTGCCGGGCCGACATGGAGATCATGCGCAAGGAGATCTTCGGGCCGGTGCTGCCGATCCAGATCGTCGACGATCTGGACGAAGCCATCGCCCTGGCCAACGACTGCGAGTACGGGCTGACCTCGTCGCTGTACACCCGCGACTTGAACAAGGCCATGCAGGCCATGCGCGAAATCGATTTTGGCGAGACCTACATCAACCGCGAGAATTTCGAGGCCATGCAGGGCTTTCATGCTGGCGTGCGCAAGTCCGGGGTGGGCGGTGCCGATGGCAAGCATGGCCTGTATGAGTACACCCATACCCATGTGGTCTACTTGCAGGCCTGATTAACGACATGAAAGGACGCTGATCTTGATCTACACCGGCCCGCTGTTCGACAGCCACCTGCACCTCTACGACCCCGGCCGCACCGCAGGCATCCCCTGGCCGCAGCCCGGGGACGCGATCTATGGCCCGCGCCTGCCTGCCGACTATTGGGCCCTGGCGGCGCCTGCCGGGGTCATCGGCGCCATGGTGGTGGAAGCCAGCCCCCGTCGCGAGGACAACGACTGGGTACTGCGCACCCTCGACCAGGACCAGCGGCTGGTGGGCTACATCGGCAACCTCGACCCGCTGGCCGCCACCTTCCAGGAAGACCTCTGCCGGCTGGCGGCCGACCCGCGTTTGCGCGGTATCCGCTACGGCAACCTGTGGGGCCGCGACCTGCTGGCCGACCAGCAGCAACCCGGTTTCATCGACGGCCTGGCCCAGCTAGCCGAGCGTGGCCTGGTGCTGGACAGCGCCAACCCCGACGCCCGCCTGGTCAAGGGGCTGCTGGCGCTCAGCGACCGCCTGCCAGCCCTGCAGATAGTCGTCGATCACCTGCCCAACGCAGCCGAGCTGGCCTTTACTGCCGAGCTGCAGGAGCTGGCCAGCCGCCCGCAGGTAATGGCCAAGCTGGCGGAAATTCCGCAGCTGGGCAGCCAGGGCCTGATTCGCGACCCGGGGTTCTACCGCGACGTGCTGGGCCGGCTGTTCGAACTGTTCGGCGAGGACCGCTGCTTCTTCGGCAGCGACTGGCCCAACAGCGACCACATCGCTGACCTCGACACCACGCTGGGGCTGGTGAAGGCATGCCTGGCGACACAACCTGCACACACCCAGGAAAAGTTCTTCCTGCATAACGCACCCCGTATCTATGGCCTGGCAGGAGCCACCCCATGAAGACGCTCGCCTTTCGCATGAACCTCAACCCCGGCCAGGCCGAGGAGTACCGCCTGCGCCACGAGCAGATATGGCCGGAGCTGGTGCAGGCGCTGAAGCAGGCCGGCATCGTCGACTACCGGATTTTCCTCGACCCCCACAGCCATGCGCTGTTCGCGGTGATGCAGCATGAGGAACAGCACCTGCTCGACCAGCTGCCCGCCCTGCCGGTGATGCAACGCTGGTGGCAGCACATGAAGGACATCATGCCCACCCACCCCGACGGCTCGCCGGTAAGCCTGGACCTGATACCAATGTTCGAACTGACCACGTAGCCGCTGCCGAAGGCGGCGTCCCGGCTAACGCGGTGTACCCGGGAGGACGCGGCCTGCGGCCGCTGCTACAGGGTTTCGCACAATAACAACAAAGGAATTGCGCATTTGGAAATCATCATCCTCGGGGTGTTGCTGCACTTCATCGGCGGCTTTGCCTCCGGCAGTTTCTACATACCCTACAAGAAAGTTCGCGGCTGGGCCTGGGAAAGCTACTGGATCACCGGTGGGCTGGTCTCCTGGCTGATCGTGCCGCTGATTGCCGCGCAGCTGACGGTGCCCGGCTGGGTCGATATCCTGCGCCAGGCCGATTCATCGACCCTGACCTGGACCTACCTGTTCGGCGTACTGTGGGGCATCGGCGGCCTGACCTTCGGGCTAACCATGCGCTACCTGGGGCTGTCCCTGGGCATGTCGCTGATCATGGGGCTGACTTCGGCCCTGGGCGCCCTGATGCCGCCGCTGTATCGCGACCTGTTCACCAACGACAGCACTGGCACCCTGAGCGCCATGTGCACCAACCTCGGCGGCCAGTGCGTGCTGATCGGCGTGGCAGTGTCGCTGATCGGCATTGCCCTGTGCGGCCGCGCCGGTTTCATCAAGGAACGCGAAGTGCCCGACAGCACCAAGTTCCAGAGCGTCACCGAATTCGCGTTGGGCAAGGGCTTGCTGGTGGCAGTGATCAGCGGCGTGCTCAGCGCCAGCTTCAGCTACGGCATCACCGCCGGCCGGCCATTGGCTGCAGCTGCGGTGGAGCACGGGGCCAACAGCCTGTTCCAGAACAACGTGACCTTCATGGTGATCATGTGGGGCGGCCTGACCACCAACGGCCTGTGGTGCCTGTGGCTGAACTGGCGCAACAAGACCTTCCACAATTACCGCGACCGCACTGCCCCGCTGCTGGCCAACTACCTGCTGGTGGCCTGCGCCGGCACCCTGTGGTTCCTGCAGTTCTTTTTCTACGGCATGGGCGAAAGCCGCCTGCACAACGATGCCAGCAGCTGGGTGCTGCACATGTCCTTCATCATCATCGTGTCCAACGTCTGGGGCCTGTACTTCAAGGAGTGGCAAGGCACCAGCGCGGCCACCAAGGGTGTGCTGCTGGCCGGGATCCTGGTGATCCTGGCGGCCATCACCCTGGTTGGCTACGGTAATTACCTCAGTTAAGGAGATGCACATGCTGCTCAAAGACAAGACCGTGATCATCACCGGCGCCTCGCGCGGCATCGGCCGCGCCGTGGCCCGCGAATGCGCCCGCCAGGGTGGCCGCGTGGTCATCGGCCACAGCGGCAGCGCCCAGGGCAACCAGGCGGCCGCCTCGCTCATCGAGGAAATTCGCGCCTTCGGCGGCCAGGCCATCGATGTGCCCGGCGATGTAGCCGACCCCGACACCGGCGACAAGCTGGTCGCGGGCGCCGTGGAAGCCTTCGGCAGCGTCGACGTGTTCGTCAACAACGCGGGCATCTGCCCCTTCCACTCGTTCCTGGACATGCCCCGCGAGACCTACCTGAAAACCGTCAACACCAACCTCAACGGCGCCTACTTTGCCGTACAGGCCGCCGCGAACCGCATGAAGGACCAGGGCCGGGGCGGCGCAATCATCGCCATCAGTTCCATCAGCGCACTGGTGGGCGGTGGCATGCAGACCCACTACACGCCCACCAAGGCCGGCCTGCACTCGCTGATGCAATCGTGCGCCATCGCCCTGGGGCCGTACGGCATACGCTGCAACTCGGTATTGCCGGGCACCATTGCCACCGACATCAACAAGGATGACCTGGCCGACCCGGAAAAACTGGCCTACATGACCGGCCGCACGCCTTTGGGGCGCCTGGGTGAACCGGACGATATCGCCGGCCCGGTGGTGTTCCTGGCCTCGGACATGGCGCGGTACGTCACGGGGGCGTCATTGCTGGTGGATGGCGGGCTGTACGTGAACCTGCAATAAATTTCCCGCGGGCCCCGCGTAGCCGCTGGCGCAGGCAGCGGCTACAGTGCAACTGAGCAAAGCTTCATTTGTCGAAAGTCGGCAAAGCGATTCTCATAGCCCATTTGCTCCGCCCGAGACCCTACCCATGAACCATCGCACAACCCTGCAACTGGCCCTGGCCCTGCTGGTTGCCAGCACCGGCACCGCCTTCGCTGCACCCAACGCCTTCGTCACCAAGGCCATGACCGGCGCCGCCACGCAGATCCAGCTGGCCCAGCAGGGCGCCGGCAAGTTCCAGCAGCCCGACATGCAGACCTACACTGGGGTAATGGTGAAAGACAACACCATCATCAACGAACAGCTCGCCGACGTTGCGAAAAAGCTCGACATTGACCTGCCGCCCGCCCCCACCAAGGTAGCCCCCGCCCCTGCCGTGGCCGGCAAGACCGCCGAAGCCAGCTTCGCGCTGTACCAGGTCAAGGTCACCCAGGACCTGGCCAGCCTGTACGAGGCCGAGGTCAACAGCAACGACGCGCCCGAGCTGAAAGCCTTCGCCCTGGCGCAGCTAAAAGACGTGCAACGCCACGGCAAGATGGCCCAGCGCCTGTCCAAAACCTACAAAAAGTAACCCCCGCCCCCGTAGCAGCTGCCGCAGGCTGCGTCCCCAGCCACCGCGCGCCCCGGACGCAGCCTGCGGCAGCTGCTGCACGCGCTACCCATCACCTTACGCGACGATTGTCCCGCCCCTGTCACCATTGAGTGCTACCTTGAGGTGATCCTCGCAAAACCGCCTCAAGGAGCGATCATGGCCCATCAGATGTTTTCCAGTGTCATTGCCTACTCGCAGCACTGCGAACGGGTGATCAAGGAGATGTTGCATGCCCGCCCCAGCCTCGACCGGCAGAAGGTGATGACCTGGGTGGACGAGCAGAGCCACGCCCATTCCGAAGGTGAGCCGCTGGAGTACCTGAAGGCGCTGAGCGCCAAGGTGCGCGCCGGCCTGCCCATGCCCTGGGACAAGTGAGGAGTGACCATGCGCCTGATCTGTACCGCAATGAGTGTTTTGCTGATCAGTGGCTGTTCGTCCTACCGCAGCGACCATCCCGACCCCGTGCCCAAGGAACGCCTGCTGGGCCTGCAGGCGCCGCTGGACAACGCCAGCACCCTGGTGGTGCGGCGTGACATCGGCATGCTCGGTGGCGGCTGCTACGTGGCGGTGAAAGTCGACCGCACCGTGGTGGCGCGCATCGGCATTGGTGAGGTGGCGACCTTCACGGTGCCGGCCGGCGACCGCATCGTCGGCATTGCCACCGACACCGCCGACGACACCCTGTGCGGCAAGGGCAGCCTGAACCGCGAGATCCTGGTGCAGGCCGGCGCCGGGCAGGCGGAAAACGTGCGCATCGTCAGCGAAAACAAGCAGGGCTTCGCAATTGTGCAGGACAAAAAGCCGTAGACTTCACAGGTCATCCATACGCGCATGGGCAGGACCTGCATGCAAGCACTCGAAGGCCCCCGCATTCTGTTGCGGCCGCTGCAACCCGAAGACGCCACCGCCCTGGTGGCCGCCGCCAGCGATGGCGAACTGTGGAACCTGCCCTTCACCGTGGTGCCCTCGGCCGCCACGGTGCAGGGCTATATCGACAACGCGCTAAAGGGCCGCGACGCCGGCACCGTGCTGCCCTACGTGACGGTGCTCAAGGACACCGGCGAGGTGATCGGCAGCACGCGCTTCTGGAAGGTCGACCGGCTGAACCGCAAGCTGGAGATCGGCAGCACCTGGATCGCCGCGCGCTGGCAGCGCAGCTTCGTCAACACCGAGGCCAAATACCTGATGCTGCGCTTTGCCTTCGAGACGCTGAATTGCGTGCGGGTGCAGTTCACCACCGACGAAATCAACGCCAGGTCGCGGACGGCGATTCTGCGCCTGGGGGCCAAACAGGAAGGCATTGTGCGCAACGAACGGATCATGCCCGACGGGCGCAAGCGTAATTCGGTGCGGTTCAGTGTGATTGATGAGGAGTGGGCGCAAGTGCGTGCGCAGCTGGAAGCACGGCTGTGATCGCGGACGCGGCCTGCGGCCGCTGCTACAGGCCGCGCGAAAAAGGGCTCCGCGTCGTATCAGATACTACGCGGTGGTCCTTTCGCCGCTCCCGCAGGGAGCAATGTAGCAGCGGCCACAGG
>NZ_JBWCAM010000017.1:47871-159447 GCF_056175065.1 Pseudomonas sp. JC1203 | reverse complement strand
GCTGAACCTGGGGCACGTGGTGGATGCCGAGAAGAAGCTGCGCGGCGGCGGGTTTGAACTGCGCACCGACGCGCATGGGGCGTTGCGGGCGGGGAAGGGGGTGTTGATCAGTGCGGATGCGCAGGTGCAGGCGCAGGGGGATGTGCTGGAGATGGCGGCCGCCGTCGGCCGCCTGCAACAGGCCGGCGAGCAACTGCAATCGCTTTCCAGCGACGCCGAAGCCGCCAAGGCAACCCCGGCCGATCTGCAGGCGCAGCTCAACCTGCTGCGTGACGAACTGGAGCAGCTCAAGGCCGCCACCGTGCTGGTCAGCGCCCCGCAAGGCATCGCCCTCACCAGCGGCAAACACCTGCAACTGGCCGCGCACGCCAACCTGATGGCCAACGCTGGCGCCAATGCCGACATCAGCGTGGTCAAGCGCCTGTTCATGGGAGTAGGGCAGGGCCTGAGCGTGTTCGTGCGCAAAGTCGGCATCAAGCTGATTGCCAATCAAGGCCCGGTCAGCGTCCAGGCGCAGAACGACCGGCTGGAACTCATGGCTCGCCATGGGCTGGACATCACCAGCACCGAAGACGAGATCCATATCACCGCGAAAAAGAAAATCACCCTGAACGCCGGCGGTAGCTACATCACCCTGGACCCGTCGCGCATTGAAGCGGGGACCGAGGGGGACTGTTTCGTCAAGTCGGCGCATTTCAACTACAGCGGTGCGGCGAGCATGAAGGCTGGGCACCCGGAGTATCCGGTGGGGCTTTCCAAGGAGCGGTTGAGTCTCCAGGTGCCGATAGCCCCCAACTCTGGCGGTGCTGGCGGTCAAGGGTATGTCGGCATGCCCTACACACTCTACGCGGATGGCGTTGAGCTCCAACGAGGCATTCTGGACAAGTCCGGGCAAATACTCGTCGACCATCAGGTGGTTACCCGCGACTACCAGGTTGAGACGACCTCCGGCTGGAGCTTCGGGATCCCCATTCCCGCGCAATACCGCAACCCCGAGCAAGCCCACATCGCCAATCGGGGCGTTCACAACCACCCGGCAAAAGCCGCGCCGCATACGGAGCATCGTTCCGAGTACGCCTCGGTCATGGATGACCCTCAGCTTGAAGAAGGAACCAAACCATGAAACATCCGGAAGTTATCGTGCCGGTTGCATTCGAGCACACCAACACCGCGACCTGCACGCCAGGTTGGTACATCAAGAGCACCGAATACAACCCGGCCAGGGCTACTTTCGAGGCGTTGGTCAATGGGGAAGAGGCGTTCGCTGCCGTGCACCTGGCCATTGCCGAGGCTGTCCGGAGCATTGACATCATTTGCTGGGGTTTCCAGCCCTCCATGTATTTCATCAGGGATGGAAAGGCCTCCAGCATCGGTGAACTGCTGAAGAAGAAAGCGGCGCAGGGCGTGCAAGTACGGGTATTGGCCTGGGAAATGCCGTTCAACCTGGCAGGCGCAGGGGGCGAGGCCAATTTGCCCGGCAAGGGCAGGTTCAGAGTGGGCAGCCACGCGTTGCAAAGTTCCACGCCTGCCCAGTACGCAGAAGACCGCGCCTGGTTTGATGCTTTCGCGGTAACTGATGGCCGAGCCGTACAGGAAGTTGCGCGCGGCGTACCGGTGCTGGTCAGTCGCGGCTTCAGCCTGCGTGAGCGGCGCCAGATATTCGCGGATGGCAAAAACAACAGCCTGGATGCCGATATCAGCAACCGCACCCTGCTCGCGCATGCCGCCGCGCCTAGCCACCATCAGAAAAGCGTGATCATCGATTTTGAGGTGCCGGAAGTTGCCGTCGGGTTTGTCATGGGCCACAACATGCTCGACGAATACTGGGACACCGAAAAGCACTCCGGGCTCAACCGCACTTCCGCAAGCAAACCTGCGCCCAATCGAGGCGCGCGTGGCAACACCCCGCGCCAGGACATATCCAGCCGAATCAGCGGCCCGGTGCTGGCCGACCTGCACCATAACTTCGCCACGGCCTGGTTCAAGGAAACCGGCGAAGACCTCCTACTAGCCAGGAATGCGGCGCAAGTAAAACCGACACTCAAGTATCGGCATGGCGTTACCCGGCAGATGGCCCAGATGCTGGTTACCCAGCCACAACGAGACCCTTCGAATCCCGACAAGGAAAGCCGCAAGGAAATTCAGGAGGCCTACCTGCAGGCCGCCAACAACGCCGCGCAGTTTATCTACATCGAAAACCAGTACTTCCGTTGGCCGCCGTTGGCAGAAGTGATCAAGGCCGCAGCGGCCAACCAGGTGAGGGATGGACGCAATCCTGATGAGCATGGGGTTGTCCATCTTTTCGTTGTCACCAACGCCAGCGAAGACGGTGTAGGGCCCGGTGCGTTGAATACACAGCGCATGCTGGAGAGCCTGGGGCGTGCAGACACCATTCCCAAGGTCACCCAACTGCGGCGCATCAAGGCTGCGCAGGACAACGCGCCGCCCAAGCCAAGGCCGGACCTGCGCGACTCCATTGGCCAGCGCGAACTCAAGGAGTGGCAAGCCACGCTGGACAAACAGGTAGAGGCAATAAAAGACCACAAGCTGGAAATAGAAGAGATACCCGGGTTGAAAGTTCACGTGTGTTCGCTGGTAGCGCCCGACACCCCGGACGGTACAGCGTGGATGCCGGTGTATATCCACTCCAAGTTGATGATTGTAGATGACGCCTTCACGACCCTTGGTTCGGCGAATGTCAATACTCGAAGTATGCAGGTTGATAGTGAATTGAATATTGCGCATGAGTGGGTAAGTGTGACTAAGGCGCTGAGGCGGAGGTTGTGGGGGATGCATACGGGGATGATGGGGGCGCAGGATGATGTGGGAGAGGCATTTCATGAGTGGGGAGTTATTATCGAAAAAAATAAAAACGCCAAATTAACGAGGGAGAGTCCGTACGCCCCGTTAGTGGAATTTTTCTATGATAAAGAAACGCTTGTGGATTTGGATTGATGCGCCAGTTTTTTATGGTTTCGTTTCTTGGGTTAGTAGCCTGCAATCATAATCCGTTGGATTATAATGTCGAGGATGTTTCTGTGAGTCCGATTGCTGAGTTGAAGGCTGGGTTGAAGTTTAATTGTGTTTCTGAAGCTATTCCTGCACCATCCGATGAGGCTGATCTGGTTTTTAAATATGCCCGTTGGCTACAGAAAAACAACGAGCTAAAACGAGAGCCCGAAAAAAATCTGGAGATTGAGCGCCTTTATCGGATTGCCGCAGAGAGTGGTCATTATAAGGCTAAAATTAATTTGCAGAACGGCGCCATGCGCCGTCAATTCAAGTTGAAACGTGAGGAATATCAGCGTTTCAGTCAAGAGCTTATCGATGCAGATGTTGCGACGGGCTACTATTTTGTCGCGCGCTTCGTCAAGCATGGTGCGTTCGGGCTCAGGGAAGATCCTGAAATGGCGCTGCGGTATTATCGCAAGGCCGCGGATAAGGGCAGCGCCCAAGCTCAACAATATATAGCTGACCTGCTTGCGCCTATTGATATTGCCCCGGAGATTGCCCGGCAACTGCGCCGCTGCGCTGCGGAGCAGGGCAACGCCGATGCGGCGGTGGGGTTGGGAATAAATCTTGCCTCGAGCGGGCGCTATGAGGAAGCCGTTCAAGTATTTCAACTGGGCGTGGCCGCAGGAAGCCCAATCGCAGCACTTATTCTTGAAAAAGGCTTTAAAAGCCCGGCCCCAGATAATGCTCTTTATTATCTTGGGCTGAAAAATGACTCAGAGCGGGTCAAGCGTTACAAAGAAATCGGCGCGCGTCTTAGTGGCTTCTCATATGCCCATCCCACCGTCCCGGATGTTAATGAAATCGTCCCCCTGCCGCCTGCAGAACTCCCCGAATGGGATGGAAGACTTCAGTGGGTCAAAGACCGCAAGGCTAATATTCCCCCACCAAAACCCAGCGAGGAACTGCTCCTGCGCCTGGCCAATGCCAAGAAGCTCGACCCAGCCACCGGCAAACCACTCCCCAGTTCACCCGACTTCACCCAGGCGAACTTCCCGCAGCAAATCTGCTACCCCGGCGAAACCTGCCCACAGGCCGGACACTGGAAAGTCATTTGGCCTTCGTTGCGTAACGTCAGGCCGAAAGAGGTGATCCGTTACTTCGATGAAGGCGATATTTTTCCGCTGCAAACGGTGGAGCGCTACCACCTGCGGCCGTGGCCGCTGCGTGACAAGACTACGTTCCGCGAAGAGGCGGTTGAGTGGGGGCTAATTGGATGAGCAGTAGTTCCTCAACGTTTGCCGTGAGCGCCTGGCAATGCCTGCCAGAGAGGGCCCGCTTGCCACGAGGTCGCTCGGCGAAGTCAGCCTCATGTAAGTTATTTATGTTTTCGTTTTTGGGGTTGGCAGCCTGTAATCATAGTCCGTGGAGCTATAATATTGAGGATGTTTCTGCGAGCCCTATTGCTGAGTTAAAGTCTGAGTTGAAGTTTGATTGCGTTCATGAGGCTTTTCCTGCACCAACCGATGAGGCTGAACTGGTTTTTAAATATGCGCGTTGGCTGCAGAAAAACAACGAATTGAAACGAGAGCCCGAAAAGAATGTGGAGGTCGAGCGACTTTATCGGATGGCCGCAGAGAGTGGTCATTATAAGGCCAAGATTAATTTGCAGAACGGCGCGATGCGCCGTCAATTCAAGTTGAAACGTGAAGAGTATCAGCGTTTCAGTCAGGAGCTTATCGATGCAGATGTCGCTACGGGCTACTATTTTGTAGCACGTTTCGTCAAGCATGGTGCGTTCGGGCTCAGGGAAGATCCTGAAATGGCGCTGCGCTATTATCGCAAGGCTGCGGATAAGGGCAGCGCCCAAGCCCAACAATATATAGCTGACCTGCTCGCACCCATAGACATCGCGCCGGAGATTGCCCGGCAACTGCGCCGCTGCGCGGCGGAGCAAGGTCACGGTGATGCAGCGGTGGATTTGGCAATAGATTTTGCGATAGATGGGCATTACGAGAAGGCCGTTGAAGTATTTCAATTGGGAGTGGCTGCCGGGAATCCTACTGCAGCGTTAGCCTTGGAAGAGGGTTTTAAAGGTCCCCCTCCGGAGAGAAAGCTCTATTATCTAGCTCTTGAGAAAGACTTGGAGCGGGCCAAGCGTTATGAAGAAATAGGCGCGCGCCTCAGTGGCTTCTCCTATGCCCATCCCACCGTCCCGGATGTCAACGAAATCGTCCCCCTGCCGCCCGCAGAACTCCCCGAGTGGGATGGCAAGCTTCAGTGGGTCAAAGACCGCAAGGCCAACATCCCGCCACCCAAGCCTAGTGAGGAACTGATCCTGCGCCTGGCCAGCGCCAAAAAGCTCGACCCGGCCACCGGCAAACCACTCCCCAGTTCACCCGACTTCACCCAGGCCAACTTCCCGCAGCAAATCTGCTACCCCGGCGAAACCTGCCCACAGGCCGGGCACTGGAAAGTCATTTGGCCTTCGTTGCGTAACGTCAGGCCGAAAGAGGTGATCCGCCACTTCAATGAAGGCGATATTTTTCCGCTGCAAACGGTAGGACGTTACCACCTGCGCCCGTGGCCGCTGCGTGACAAGACCACTTTCCGGGAAGAGGCAGTTGAGTGGGGGCTAATCGGATGAGCCACGCCGTGAGCACCACCTGAAGTCTGAATGTCCGAATTGAAACGACGGTTGTCCCGAACGCGCAGGCGTCAGATCAATAGGATCCAATAATCTTCAAGCCTTGTCCCACGTGATGAAGGCTTGAGATGTTCGCTCCCCGGTTTCGCCCCTTCCTGTGGCTGTTGATTGCCACGCTGCCCGCCTGCAGCTCATGGACCCACCATGAGCCTGCGCGGTCTACATTGGCCAGCGGCAACCCGCTGCAGCACCTGCCGGCGCAGGTCACCGCCCAGCCCCTGCCGGCCCTGTGGTGGCAGCTGTACCACGACCCGCAGCTGGATGGGCTGGTACGGCAGGCGCTTGCGCATAACCGCGACCTGGCGGCCGCCCAGGCCCATGTGCAGGCGTTGCTGGGTGGCCTGCACGAGGCGGACGCGCAACGCTGGCCGAGCACCGACGTGCAGCTGGGCGCCAGCTACGGCAAGACCGCCGACGACCAGACGCTGGCCAGGTCCACCAACAGCCATGCGCCGGCGCAGTGGGAGTTCAACCCGGGGCTGGAGCTGGCCTACCAGGTGGACGTGTGGGGCCAGGTGCAACAGTCCATCGAGCGCGCCCAGGCCAATGCCGACGCCGCCGTGGCCGCCGAGGATCAGTTGCGTGTCACGGTGGCGGCGCAGACCACCCGCGCCTATGTCAACGCCTGCTCCCTGGGCGCCCGCGCCGCGGTGCAGCGCCAGTCGCTGCAAGTGTTGGGCGATAGCGTGCGGTTGCTGCAGCGCCAGCGCCAGGGCGGGGTGGTCACCGATTTCGAGGTGTCGCGCATGCAGGCCTTGCAGGACCAGACCCAGGCGCTGCTGCCGATGCTGGAGGCGCGCCGCCAGGCGGCGGTATTCGAGCTGGCGACGTTGACCGGCAACAGCAACCCCGACCCGGTCAGTTGTGTGCAGGTACCCCGGCTCGATGCCGAACTGCCGGTGGGCGACGGTTGGCAATGGCTGGCCCGGCGCCCGGACATCCGCCAGGCCAGCCGCGAACTGCAGGCTGCCAGCCTGCAGGTGGGCATCACCCAGGCGGACCTTTACCCCAAGGTCAGCTTCGGCGCGTCGCTGACGTCGTCCAGCCATGCCCTGAACGAGCTGGGCAGCAGCCAGGCAGTGATGTTCGGCATTGGCCCGCTGATCAGCTGGCAGTTCCCCAACCGCGCCGCCAACCGCGCCCGCGTCGAACAGGCCAAGGCCCTGGAGCAGGGCAGCCTGGCACGCTTCGACGGCCAGGTGCTGTTGGCGCTGCAGCAAGTACGCCAGGCGCTGGTGCTGTATGACGGCGAACGCCAGCGACATGCGGCCTTGGCCCAAGCCCTGGCCGACAGCCAGCGCGCCTTCGACCTGGCGCAGCGCAACTACCGCGCCGGCGCCCTGGATTTTCTCGACGTGCTCGACAGCGAGCGCGAACTGGTAGCCCTCCAAGCTCAGGTCGCCGACGCCGACGGCCAGCTGCTGCAACGCCAGATCAACCTGTTCGCCGCCTTGGGCGGCGGCTGGCAACACACTGACACTCTTCCTGCCACTGCCGATGGAACCACCCGATGAACATTGCCGCCGACGAGATCAATCACCGTGAACAGCAATTGCTGGCCCGCCGGGCGGCGCGCCGCCGGCAGTTGCAGCTGGGGGCCGGGGTGCTGGGGCTATGCCTGGCCGCAGGTTATGGCGGCTACTGGTGGCTGGCCGGGCGTTACCTGGAAAGCACCGACGACGCTTACGTGCGCGCCGACTGGGTGCCGGTGAGTGCGCGCATCAACGGCTATGTGGCCCAGGTGGTGGTGGCGGACGATCAGCCGGTCAAGGCGGGCGAGGTGCTGGTGCGCATCGATGACCGTGATTATCAGGCGCGCCTGGCGGCGGCCAAGGCCAGCGGCGATGAAGCCGATGCCTCGGTGCTGGCCGCGCAGGCCAGCCTGGCGGTGGCCGGCGAGCGGGTGGCCGAACAACAGGCGGCCATTGCCCAGGCCGCGGCACTGGTGGAGGGCGCCCGCGCCGAAGCCCGCCGCGCCGGCCTCGACCGCCAGCGCTACCAGGGCCTGGTGCACGACCAGGCGGCCAGCGCGCAACGCCTGGAGACTGCCGAGTCCAGCTTCGCCCAGGCCAGCGCTGCGTTGCAGGCGGCCCAGGCGCGGCAACATCAGCAGGCCCTGGCGCTGAACGTTGCGCGCAGCCGCGAACAACTGGCCCAGGCGGCGGTGCAGCAACAGCTGGCACGCCAGGCACAGGCCCGGGCGCAGTTGGCGCTGGCGCGCAATGCCCTGGAGGACACCCTGGTGCGCGCGCCCATCGACGGCGTGGTCGGCCAGCGCAAGGTGCGCGAGCGCCAGTACCTGGCGCCCGGCCTGCCGTTGCTGGCGGTGGTGCCGGTGCAGCAGGCCTACGTGGTGGCCAACTTCAAGGAAACCCAATTGCAGCACATGCGCCCCGGGCAGCCGGTGGAGCTGCGCGTGGACAGCTTCGGCGGCCAGCGCCTGCACGGCCACGTGGCGAGTTTTTCGCCCGGCTCGGGGGCGGTGTTCGCGCTGTTGCCGTCGGACAATGCCACGGGCAACTTCACCAAGATTGTCCAGCGTTTCCCCGTGCGCATCCTGTTGGACAAGGGGGAGGGTGGTGCGCCGATTCTGCCGGGCATGTCGGTGGTGGCCACGGTGGATACCCGCGATGAGCGCTGAACCAGCGGTATCGTTTCGCGCCTGGGTGGCGGTCATCGGCGGCTTGTTCGGTTGTTTCATGGCCGGCATGAACGTACACGTCACCAGCGCTGCCCTGCCGGAAATCGAAGGCGCGCTGGGCGCCACGTTCCAGGAAGGCTCGTGGATTTCCACTGCCTACCTGGTGGCCGAGATCGTGATGATCCCGCTCACGGCCTGGCTGGTGGAGGTATTCTCGTTGCGACGGGTGATGCTGGTGGGCGCCTTCGTGTTCCTGCTGGCATCGGTGGCCTGCTCGCTGGCGCCCAACCTTGCGGTGATGATAGCCATTCGCGTGGTGCAGGGCGCGGCGGGCGCGGTGCTGATCCCGCTGTCGTTCCAGCTGATCATCACCCAGCTGCCGGCCAGCAAGGTGCCCATGGGCATGGCGCTGTTCAGCCTGGCCAACAGCGTGGCGCAGGCGGCGGGGCCGTCCATTGGCGGCTGGCTGACCGATGCCTACAGCTGGCGCTGGATTTTCTACCTGCAACTGGTGCCGGGGGTGTTGCTGCTGATGGCCATTGCCTGGGCCATCGACGCCAGCCCCATGAAACTCTCGCTGCTCAAGCGCGGTGACTGGTTCGGCATCGCGGCGATGATCATCGGCCTGGGCGGCGTGCAGATCGTGCTGGAGGAGGGCGGCCGCGAGGACTGGTTCGGCTCGGACTTCATTGTCGCCATGACCTGGGTGTCGGCGCTGGCGCTGGTGTATTTCGTCTGGTCGCAGCTGTACGGCAGCCGTGCGTTCATCAACCTGCGGCTGCTCAAGGGCTACAACTTCGGCGTGGCCAGCGTGGCCATGTTCATCTTCGGCGGCATGACCTTCGGCCTGGTGTTCCTGGTGCCCAACTACCTGTCGCAGCAGCAGGGCTACAACGCCAGCGAGATCGGCGTCAGCCTGATCCTGTATGGCCTGGTGCAGCTGTTGCTGGCACCGCTGATGCCGGGCCTGATGCGCGTGCTGAACCCCAAGCTGATGGTGGCTGGCGGTTTCCTGATCATGGCCCTGGGTTGCTACCTGGGTGCGTTCCTGGACGCCGACAGCGCCGCCAACGTCATCGTGCCCTCGGTGGTGGTGCGCGGCATTGGCCAGCCGTTGATCATGGTGGCGCTGTCGGTGCTGGCGGTGGCGGGGCTGAGCAAGGCCGAGGCGGGCTCGGCTTCGGCGTTGTTCTCGATGCTGCGCAACCTCGGCGGCGCCGTGGTCACCGCCGCCCTGGCCCAGGCGGTGGATGTGCGCGAGCGGGTGCACAGCGAGCGCATCGGCGAGGCCCTGAACGTGTTCGCGGCGCCGGTGCAGGAACGCCTGGGCGGCCTGCTCGACCCCTCACTGCCCGACCAGCAGCAGACCCTGGCGCTGATGATGGCCAGCGTCCGCCACCAGGCATACCTGATGGCCTACAGCGATGCGTTCTACGTGGCGTTCGTGGCGTTGGCGGGGTGCGCGGTGGCGGCGTTGATGATGCGCCGCTAGGACGCGGCCTACGGCCGCTGCTACACGACCGTGACCCGTAGCAGCGGCCGCCAGGCCGCGTCACAGCCACCACGGTGGCCTCTGGGCAGGCCAAAAAGTTCAATCTTTCGCCCCCCACCTACCTGATCAGGTAGTTGTTCCATTGCGCCATCACGCCGAGAATCACTTCCATTGGCAGCCAGTGTTTGCGCTGCCCGCCTGCTTTGCAAAGCCCTCGCCGTCTCACAACAACAAGGAAGAACCTTGCCTGCTGTACCCGCTTCCGGGTGCGTCGGGCTTCTATGCACGCAAATGGATGATTCAAGTGAGAGGTGTTCACATGCGACACGATAACTTCGTGGTCGAGGGGCTGTACAAGGATTACAAAGTCTACGTCGAACGCCTGGGCAATGACCCGCGGCGCAAGAATGTGCTGTGCGTCAACGGCGCCATGGCCACTACCACTTCTTTCACCCGTGCGGCGAAGGTGATGGCCGAGCACTTCAACGTGTTCCTGTTCGACCTGCCGTTTGCCGGCCGTTCGCGCGAGCACAATTGCCAGCAGCACCTGGTGACCAAGGACGACGAGGTGCAGCTGCTGCTGGCGCTGATCGAGCGTTTCGAGATCCACCACCTGGCCTCGGCCTCGTGGGGCGGTATTTCGACACTGCTGGCGCTCAGCCACAACCCCGAGTCCATCGACAGTTCGGTGGTGATGGCCTTCGCGCCCACCCTGAACAAGGCCATGCTCGACTACGTCAACAAGGCGCGCCTGCTGATTGAAAGTGACAGCAAGTCCGACATCGGCCACCTGCTCAACAACACCGTGGGCCGCTACCTGCCGCCGCGCCTCAAGGCCAGCAACCACCAGCACATGGCGTCGCTGGCCACCGGTGAATACCATCAGGCCAAGTTCCACATCGAGCAGGTGCTGCAACTGGGTGGCGGTGGCTACCTGGAGCGGCTGGGCAGCATCAACAGCCACGTGCACTTCATCAACGGCCTGTGGGACGAGTACACCAGCCCCGCCGATGCGCTGAATTTCGCCAAGCACGTGCCCAGCTGCAGCTTCGCCGTGCTGGAGGGTACCGGGCATTTCCTCGACCTGGAATCGCGGCTGGCCGCAGCCCGTGTGCACCGTGCGCTGATGGGCCACCTGTTGTCTGTGCCGTGGAAACCCATGGTCGCTCAGGCCCGGTACGCCTGAGTGAGTGTTTTTTCGAGTGAGGTATGCCCATGCACGTAATCATGGTGGCCATCGGTTCGGCCGGTGACGTTTATCCTTTCATTGGCCTGGGCAAGGCCCTGGTCGAGCAGGGCCACGGGGTCACCTTGTGCAGCATGCCGGCGTTCCAGCAGGCCATCGAGCAGCAAGGGCTGGAGTTCGTGCCGGTGTGCGACGAGCAGACCTACCGCCAGGCCATGGACGACCCGCGCCTGTGGGAGCCCAAGACGTCGTTCGGCACCTTGTGGCAGGCCATTGCCGGCATGCTGGAGCCGGTATATCGCTACATCGCCTCGCGGCGTTTCGAGGACATCGTGGTGGTGGGCTCGTTGTGGGCGCTCGGCGCACGCATTGCCCACGAGCGCTATGGCATTCCCTACCTGTCGGTGCAGGTGTCGCCGTCGACGCTGCTGTCGGCCCACGTGCCGCCCGTGCACCCCAAGTTCAACGTTTCGCCGCGCATGCCGCTGCCGCTGCGCAAATGGCTGTGGCGCGGTATCGAGTATTTGAGCCTGGACCGCACCTGTGCCCCGGCCATCGATGCGCTGCGGCATAAAATCGGCCTTACCGGCACCGTGCAGCGCGTCTTCAGTCAATGGCTGCATGCGCCACAGGGCGTGCTGTGCCTGTTCCCCGACTGGTTCGCCGCGCCGCAGCCCGATTGGCCGCGGCCGCTGAGCATGGTCGGTTTTCCGCTGTTCGACGGCAGCCAGGGCGGCGAGCTGGACCCGCAGTTGCAGGCGTTTCTCGACGCCGGCCCGGCGCCGGTGGTGTTCACCCAGGGTTCGACCACGCATTTCGACCAGCGCTTCTACCGCCTGGCCATCAGTGCGCTGGCCAAACTGGGGGCCCGCGGTATTTTCCTCACCGGTGACCGCGAGCCCATCGCCGGCCTGCCCACCAGCGTGCTGCAGTGCCGCTACGCGCCGATGTCCACCTTGCTGCCCCATTGCGCAGCCCTGGTGCACCCGGCGGGCGTGGGCGCCATGAGCCTGGCGCTGGCGGCGGGTATTCCCCAGGTGGTGATGCCGGTGGCCCATGACCAGTTCGACAATGCCGAGCGCCTGGTGCGCCTGGGGGCGGGGGTGCGCTTGAAGCTGCCGTTGGGCGAGCACGACCTGCTCGAAGCGCTGGTGCACGTGCGCAGCGACCCGGGCATTCATCGCGCCTGCGTGCTGGCCCACCAGCGTTCCGTGCTCAGCGATGCCTGCGCGCAAGCGGTTGAACTGATTGAAGAGTGCCACGGCCGCCACAGCGCCCGCGCCTTGTCACAGGCAGGGTAGGGCGGCGGAATATTGACGTATTGTAATCAGACATTTCATTGACACACGGCGACGGTGCGTTAGATTCCCTGCAAGGATGGGAAATCGAGAGCAGAGTCATGGGCAAGGACAGCGATCTGGTGCGATGGGCGAACGAGCTCCGCGCCGAGATGCTCGCACAACAGCACATCTGGCAGGTGCTGACGGTGCTGGACCGTGAGGTGCATCGATTGGGCTTCGACTATTACGCCTGCGGCATTCGCCACCTGGTGCCGTTTACGCGACCGACCACCGAGGTCATCGGTTCGTACCCCGATGACTGGCTGGAGCATTACCAGGCGCAGGACTACGCCCGGGTCGACCCTTCGATCCTGCACGGCCTGCGCTCCAGCGACATGGTGGTGTGGGACGACGCGTTGTTTCGCGAGTGCCGCCAGCTATGGGGCGAGGCCCGCGACAACGGCCTGCGCGTGGGCGCCACGTTGCCGCTGCGCACCACCAACCAGACCCTCACCGTGCTGTCGGTGGCCCGCCATGACGAAAAGATCGGCGCCATGGAAAGTGAAGTGGTGCGCCTGCACCTGCGCTATCTGATCGAGCAGACCATGCAGCGCCTCGCCGAGCTGGGCCACCCCATGCTCGGGCAGCCGTCCATCAGCCTCAGCCAGCGCGAGCGCGAGGTGCTGCAGTGGACGGCGGACGGCAAGAGCTCTGGCGAAATTGCGCTGATTCTCGATATCTCGATCAACACCGTCAATTTTCACCTCAAGGCCATCCTGAAAAAATTCAAGGCGACCAGCAAGACCCTGGCCGCGGCGCATGCCGCCATGCTGGGGCTGCTTTAAGACAAGGAAATCACCCCCGATGGTCCAGATAATCAGCAAACGCTACAGCGAACTGTCGGCGCCGCTGCGCGATGCCCTGGGGCGCTACCGCCACCGGGTGTTCATCGAACAGATGGGTTGGGACGTGCGCAGCACCTCACCGCTGGCCGGCCGCGAGTTTGACCAGTTCGACCACCCCGGCACGCGCTACATCATCGCCCTGGACGAGCACGGCCAGGTGCGTGGCTGCGCGCGGTTGCTGCCGACCATGGAGCCCTACCTGCTGGGCGAGGTGTTCGACTACCTGTGCGATGAAACCCCACCAGCCAACCGCGGCACCTGGGAAATCTCGCGTTTCGCCGCCCAGGCCGACCAGGACCCGCGCCTGGCCATGCGCGTGTTCTGGACCACCCTGCACGCAGCGTGGGAACTGGGCGCCAAGGCCGTGGTGGCGGTAACCACGGCGTCGCTGGAGCGTTATTTCCAGCGCAATGGCGTGGTGCAGGCGCGCCTGGGCGAGGCACGCAAGGTCAAGGGCGAGCGCCTGGTGGCGCTGCATTTCGATGCCTGGCAGCCCAATGGCGTGCGCGAGTTGGGCCTGGGCGAGGTGGCCTAGCGGAACTCCAGGCCCTTGGCATTGACGCCTTCGAAACGGAAGGCCAGGTAGTCGAGCAGGTAGTTCTGCCGCAGCCGCCAGGGCGCCCGCGCGCCCTGTTTGGGCAAGCCATCCAGGGCGCGCAGCACATACCCTGAATTGATATCCAGCAGCGGCCGGCGCGCACCGCTGGCGTCGTCCAGGCGCGCCTGGCACTGCCGATAGCCGTGGCGCTGCATGTGGTTGAGCAGGCGGCACACGTGGCGCGACGACAGGTCGGCGCGCAGCGTCCACGAGGCATTGGTGTAGCCCACGCAGAACGCCAGGTTCGGCACCCCGTCCAGCAGCAGCCCCTGCCATGCCAGGCGCTGGCCCAGGTCCACGGCCTGGCCATCGACGCTCAGGCGCATGCCGCCGCAGGCCTGCAGCTTGAGGCCGGTGGCGGTGATGACGACGTCGGCGGGCAGGCGCTTGCCCGAGGCCAGCAGCAGGCCGTCGGCCTCGACGCTGGCGATGGTGTCGGTCACCACCTGCGCCTTGCCGCTGGCGATGGCCTTGAACAGGTCGCCGTCGGGCACGATGCACAGGCGCTGGTCCCACGGTGCGTAGCGGGGCGTGAAGTGCGTGTCCACGGCGTAATTGCGTGGCAGGGCACGCTTGACCCCCAGGCGCAGCAGGCGCGCCGCCAGCCTTGGCAGGCGCCGGCATAGCTGGAACAGCGCCTGGCCAGCCAGGGCGTTTTTCCAGCGCGCCAGGCTGCCGGCCAGGGGCGCGGGCAAGGTCCGGCGCAGCCAGTTGGCGAGGTGGTCGCGGGCGGGCAGGGCCAGCACGTAACTGGGCGAGCGCTGCAGCAGCGTCACCTGCCGCGCCGTTTGCGCCAGCGCCGGCACCAGGGTCACGGCGGTGGCGCCGCTGCCGATCACCACCACGTCGCGGCCGCTGCAATCAAGGTCGGCGGGCCATTGCTGCGGGTGCACCCAGCGGCCAGTGAAACGCTGTTCACCGGGGAACGCGGGCCGGTAACCCTCGGCGTAGTCGTAGTAGCCACAGCACAGGTACAGGAAGTTGCACTGATACTGGCGGGCGCTGCCGTCCACTTCGACCTCCAGGGTCCAGCGCGCCGCTTGTGAATCCCAGGCGGCGCCCTGCACCCGGTGGCGGAAGCGGATGTGCCGCTCGATGTCACCGTCCCGGGCGGTGTCGCGCAGATAGGCGTTGATGGCGGCGCCATCGGCGATGGACGCCGGCCCCTGCCAGGGCCTGAAGGGGTAGCTGAGGGTGAACATGTCCGAGTCCGAGCGGATGCCGGGGTAGCGGAACAGGTCCCAGGTGCCACCCAGGGCGTCGCGGGCTTCCAGTACCGCGAAACGGCGGCCGGGGCACTGGCTTTGCAGGCGCCAGGCGGCACCGATGCCCGACAGCCCGGCACCCACGATCAGCACGTCGAAGGCCTCGATTGTCATGATCTTCCTTGTCTTAACCTGTAATGATTGCAGCCGGCGTCAATGACGGCGCGATGACATAAATTTGATAACTTCTCACTGATAATGTGCGCGCTTCCAACAATAAACGGAATTGCTTCGATGGGTACCCGATTGGTCCAGCTGCTGTCGTTCATCACCATCACCGGCCTGGTGTTCCTGACCCTTACAGGAATAGCCAATGCTTGAGTTGCCTGCCAATGCTTCCCGTGGTATCGCCCGCCAGGCCTGGTGGGCCGGGCTGGTCGCCCTGGTGCTGTTCATGGCCGGGGCCTGGGGCATGGCCCCCATCGGTTTCGATTCACGCTTCGTCATGTTCGCCCAGGAAATGCTGCGCCATGGCCTGACGTTCTTCCCCACCACCTATGGCCAGCCGTACGCCGACTACTCGGCCACCTCGACCTTCTTCATCTACCTGTTCTCGCGGCCGTTCGGCGAGGTCGGTAGTTTCAGTGCCTGGCTGCCGAGCGGCATCGCTGCCGCCGTGACCGTGGGGTTGCTGTACCGGCTGGTGGCCCCGTATTCGCGGCGCTGGGCGTTGGTCAGCATTGCCCTGATGGCGCTCAGCGGCACCTTTGTCATGGAAACCCGGGCGGTGTCCCAGGACATGATGCTGGCGGCGGTGAGCCTGGGGGTGTTCTACCTGGGCTACGCCTGCGACCATTTCCACAGCCCGCGCCGGCTGTGGGCGTTGCTGGCGCTGGTGGTGCTGGGCTTTGCCATCCGCGGGCCGATTGGCCTGGTGGTGCCTACCGGCATGCTGTGCAGCTACTACCTGCTCAACGGCCAGTGGCGGCGCCTGTTCACGTTCGGTTTCAGCGCCCTGGCGCTGCTGGGGCTGTGCGTTGGGCTGCTGTTGTGGCTGGCGCGCCTGAGTGGCGGCGATGCGTTCGTCGCCGACGTCATCCACATGCAGGTGGGCGGGCGCATCGATGGCAGCGAGGGGGCCAGCGGGCCGCTGTATTATTTCATCAGTTCGCTGGGCAACTACGCCCTCGCGTACCCGCTGGCACTGCTGGTGCTGGCGGGTGCCTGGTTCGCCGGGCCGGCGCGCCAGGGGCCTGGGCTGCAACTGCTCAAGTGCTGCGCGGTGGCCGGCCTGATCGTGCTGCTGGGGTTGTCGGTGCCGCAGGCCAAGAAGGCGCGCTACGTGTTGCCGATGCTGCCCATGGCGGCGGTGATCGCCGGTTATCCCTTCCACCGCCTGGGCGGGCGAGTGTTCGCCTGGCTGCGTGGCCTGATGCAGGGCGTGTGGCTGGTGATGCCGGGCCTGCTGCTGGCCGGGGTGCTGGTGGCGCACCATCGTTTCCCGCAATGGTTGCCGCATGTCATGGCGCCGGCCGTGGTGCTGGGCCTGTTGCAGGTGCTGGCCGTGGCCTGGCTGTTCAGGGCCAATGGGCGCGCCGTGGGGCTGGCGTTCTGCGCGGTGCTGGCGCTGTGGTCCAGCTACATCCTGGTGTTCGAACCGGTGGAGCAGGTGATGTATGACACCCGCACCTTCAGCCAGGCCGTCGACCAGGCGGTGCAGCGCGACCCGGCGCCGCTGGTGTTGCATGGCATGGGCAAGGACGCCAAGGCGATCAAGTTCATGGTCAACGTCAATCGTGACCTGCTGCCGCAGTTCACCGACAGCCTGGCGCAACTGGCTGCGCTGCCTGCCGGTACCTGGGTGATGATGGAAGCCAGGGACCGCGAGCTGCTCAAGGGCACGCCGTTGGGCAGCCAGGCTCCGGTGCTGGCTGGCAGCTTCGACAAGGATGACTACGTGCTGTTGCGCGCCCCATGAAGCAACCCTAACCCACGTAGCAGCTGCCGCAGGCGGCGTCCGGGTTCGCTGCGGTGTGCCGGGAGAAACGTGGGGCCTGGGACGCGGCCTTTGGCCGCTGCTACGGATCCTGCGTAGCAGCTGCCGCAGGCGGCGTCCGGGTTCGCTGCGGTGTGCCGGGAGAAACGTGGGGTCTGGGACGCGGCCTTTGGCCGCTGCTACAGGGGATCCGGGTTCGCGGTGGTTAGCGCTTGAGCGCCACGTCCCAGCCATCGGCGTTCATCACCCCCAGGGAGCTTGCCCGGTTGTGGGCGTCGATGGCGACGAAGAACGCCGTGCCGTAGTCGCTGGCATCGGCGTGCTCGAAATCCAGCTGTGCTTCCAACTTGCTGATGCAGTCGCTGTGGGTAATCAATACCAGGTTGCGGTGTGCCTGCTTGTGCGCCAGGGCATCCTGCAGCAGCGTCTTGCGGTTGCACACCCGCAGCCATTCCTGGCTTTGGCTGGCGGCGCCGAACATGCCCTGGCCGGTCTGCGCGGTGCGCGTGGTAGGGCTGCTGATGATATCGGTATTGGCCATGCCCATGCTGCGGAAACCATCGCCGATGCGCGTGGCCATGTCGTGGCCGTCATGGGTGATGCCGTCGGCCACGCCCATGCAGCTGGCGTCCGAGCGGTCGCAGCGCTCTACATGGCGAATCAGCACGATGACGTCACCGGCGGCCCAATGCCCGCGCACGCCGGCGGCGGCGAGGTTGCCCGGCTCGCCCAGGTCCAGCGGCGAGCGTGGCCACAGCACGAAACCGGTGACCAGGGCAGGCACCACCGCGACAGCGGCGCCGATCAGTAGCTTGCGCACCAGGCTGCGCTGCGGGGGTACCGTCATGGCTGAATTCCGAAGAAGCGTGCAAGAATATTGGACACTAGTGGCCAGCAGGTTATCTGGCCGTGAAGACACTGTGAAAAGATCGAAAATTCACCAACAGCGTCTCACTGGTTACCTTTACCGGAGCTGTCAGCCCGCGCGAAAGCCGACAGGTGAAGGGGCTTGCCCGCAAGCTCGATGATGCAGCCCGGGGCCCCGTCGCGCACCTGCAGGTGCAGGTCGTGCAGCCGGGCCACGGCAGCCACCATGCTCAGGCCCAGGCCATTGCCCACCGTGTGGCGGCTGCTTTCGGAGCGGTACAGGCGGCGGAACACCGCTTCGCGCTCGGCCTCGGGAATGCCCGGGCCGGTGTCGCTGACCTGCAGCGTTACGTTGTCGGAGCCGTGTGCCAGCGCTACCACCACGCAGGCGCCGTCCGGCGAGAACTTGATGGCGTTGTCCAGCAGGTTGCAGGTGGCGTCGAACAACAGCTGGGCATCGCCGGCAAGCATGGCCGGGCCGTCACTTTCCAGCAGCTTGAGGTCAATGCCGCGCTCCTCGGCCAGCGGCTCGAAGAACTCCACGGCGTCGGCGCCGATGCGGTTCAGGTCCACCGGCGCGAAGTGGCTGCGGCGGGCGCTGTCCTCGATCTCGGAAATACGCAGCAGCGCGCGGAAGGTCATCAGCAGGCCCTTGGCCTCGCCCAGCGCGGCATCGATGGTCTGCGCGTAATCTTCCTCGCGCAGGCCGCGCCGTTGGGCGCGCTCCAGCCCGGCGATCAGGCGCGTGAGGGGCGTGCGCAGGTCGTGGGCGATGTCGTCGCACACGCCTTTCACCTCGCTCATCAGCCGTTCCAGCTCATCGAGCATGCCGTTGACCACGCGGGCGATGCGGTCGATGTCGTCGTGGCTGCCGCGCACCGGCAGGCGCTGGCTGAGGTCACCCTCGACGATGCCGCGAATGGCGTTACTCAAGGCGTTGAGCCGCAGGCGCGTGGAGTTGCCCAGCCAGATCGCCCCCAGCAGCCCGACCACCAGCAGCAGCACGCCGCCGGATATCAGCGCGTTGACCAGCAGCTCATCGAATTCGTGAATATCGTGCACGTCCTGGGCTACCAGCAACTGCGTGCCGTCCTCCAGGCGGTGGACGATGAAGCGGATGGGCCGGTGATGACCGTTGGCCTTGAGCCAGCGAAACTCCTGGGGTTTGTCGTAGCCGGTGATGGGCGGCAGGTGGTGAATGGCGCCGGCCAGGTAATGGCCGTTGGCGTCGAACAGGGCGTGGGGCAGGCGGCCGTCGGCGTCCTGCTGGGCGTGCTTGCGGATTTCTGCCAGGCGCAGGTCAGGCGCCTGCTGGCTGCGGTTGTCCACCTGGCGGTAGAGGTTGGCGTCGGCTTCGGCCTTCAGGTACACCGCCGTCTGCCAGTACAGGTAACCGAACAGCGCCAGGAACGAACAGCCGAACAACGCCAGGAACAGCACGCCGATGCGAAAGCCGCTGGTACGGGGGATCTCACTCAGGCGCACGGAGGACATAGCCGGCTCCCCGAATGGTCTGCAGCATGGGCGCCTCGCCATCCGCGTCGATCTTGCGCCGCAGGCGGCCGATGTGCACTTCGATGACGTTGGTGCGCTCGTCGTAGCTGTAGTTCCACACCGCTTCGAACAGCATGGTGCGGGTCACCACCTCGCCAGCGTGGCGGGCCAGGTGCTCCAGCAGGGCATATTCACGCGGCAACAACTCCACCTCGCGCTGGCCGCGGTGCACGCTGCGCCGCAGCAGGTCGATGGTCAGCTCGCCCACCTGCAGCCGGTTGCTCTGCTCGCTGGGCATTGGCGCGCCGCTGCGGCGCAGCAGGGCATCCAGGCGCGCAGTAAGCTCGATGAACTCGAAGGGCTTGGTCAGATAGTCGTCGCCGCCGGCGCGCAGGCCGCGCACGCGCTCATCCAGCGCGCCCAGGGCGCTGAGGATCAGCACCGGGGTGGCCACGCCGGCGCTGCGCAAGGCGGTCAGCACGCCCAGGCCGTCGGTGCTGCCGGGCAGCATGCGGTCCAGCACAATCAGGTCGAAGGGGCTGCTCAAGGCCTGGACAATGCCCTGGCGGCCATCCCCGGCCAGGGCCACGGTGAAGCCATGGTCATGCAGCGCCGCCTCGATTTCGCGGGCGGTGGTGGGGTCGTCCTCGACGACCAGTACGTGGGTCATGGGCAGTGTCGCTCCGGCAGACAGTGGGCGAGGGCAGGGACAACACAGGGCCCCGGCTGGCATAGTGTGCGCATGCTTGGGGATACGGCAGGTCGCCGCCAGCTAAATTTTAGTTTAGGTAACGGTCGAGGAGGGCCGGCAATGCGCATTCTGGTGATCGAGGACGATGCCACTGCCGCCGGCTACCTGGTGCGCGGCCTGGCCGAAAGCGGCCACGTGGCAGACATCGCCGACAATGGCCGTGACGGCCTGGAGATGGCCTTGGAAGGCATCTACGACGCGCTGATCGTCGACCGCAGGCTGCCGCAACTCGACGGCCTTGAAGTGGTGCGCCAACTGCGGGCCGAGGGCCTGCAACTGCCGGTGCTGATGCTCAGCGCCCTGGCCTCCACCGAGCAGCGTGTGGAAGGCCTGCGTGCCGGCTGCGACGACTACCTGGTGAAACCCTACGCCTTTGTCGAGGTGGTGGCGCGCCTGCACGCGCTGCTGCGCACCGCCGGCCAGGCGCCGGGCAGCGGCGAACACCTGAAGGTCGGCGAGCTGGAACTCGACTGCGCCGCCCGCACCGCGCGCCGCCAGGGCCGGGAAATCCGCCTGCAGTATCGCGAATCACTGTTGCTGGCCAAACTGATGCGCCACAGCGGCGAGGTGGTCACGCGCGACATGCTGCTGGAAAGCGCCTGGGATTACGCGTTCGACCCCAACGACAACGTGATCGACAAGCACATTTACCGCCTGCGACGAAAGTTGGACGAAGGTTTCGACACCTCGTTGATCCGTACCGTCATGGGGGCAGGGTACGTCCTCGAATAACCCGCGCCCCGGTACACCCGACACACCGCGTGAAGCGGAGCTACGCAGGGCCTCTGTAGCAGCGGCCGCAGGCCGCGTCCCGGGCGCCGCAGCAGGCACGGGTACTTAAACAAAAGTTTATTTCCAGACGAACGTCCTGCAAGCGCCCCCCCTTTACCGTCGCAACCATTCGTGGACCCCCCGTCCACCCAAGGCTCGACGGAGTACCCATGGCCGCTGCTGCACCTTCCTTCTTTCGCTTGTGGCCCCTGTGCCTGGCCGTGCTGCTGGGCGGCTGCTCGCTGGTGCCGGACTACCATACGCCCAGCGCGCCGGTCGACGGCCCCTGGACCGCCGCGCAACCGCTGTCCGCGGCCCCCGGGGCCGGCGGCGCCTGGTGGCAGGAATTCCACAGTGCCGAGCTCGATGCCCTGGTGGCTCGCGGCCTGACGGGCAATTACACCCTTGAGGCGGCCAGGCAGCGCATCGACCAGGCCCGCGCCACTGCCCAGGTAGCCGGTGGCCTGCAATACCCGCAGCTGTCCCTGGACGGCAACTTCCAGCGCGAAAACAACTACGGCACCACCGCCAAGCGCAGCGTTGCCCTGGGCGCCAGTTATGAAGTGGATTTCTGGGGCAAGCAGCGCGCCACCGCCGATTCCGCCAGCGCCCTGGCCGACGCCAGCGTCTTCGATGCCCAGACCCTGCGCATGACCCTGGGTGCCAACATCGCCAACAGCTACTTCCAGGTACTTTCCCTGGACGAGCGCCTGAAGCTGGCCCAGTCGATTGCCGACGACGCCCGCCAGGTGCTCGACCTGGTGCAGGTGCAGGCCAGCCAGGGCGCGGTCTCCAACCTGGAAGTGGCCCAGCAGCGCAACGCCCTGCAGACCTTCGAGGCGGCCATGCCGCCGCTGCGCCAGCAACGTGACCAGGCGCTGTACCAATTGGCCGTGCTGGTGGGGGCGGCGCCTCAAGGCTTCACCCTGAACAGCGCCGGCCTGGCGGGCGTGAGCGTGCCGGTGCCCAACGCTGGCATGCCGGTCGCGCTGCTGCGCCAACGCCCCGATATCCAGGCCGCCGAAGCGCGCCTGCGCTCGGCCAATTTCGACGTCGGCGCAGCCCGCGCAGCGTTCCTGCCCAACCTGTCGCTGAACCTGCTGGGCGGTATCGACACCCTGGGCAGCGGGCAGATCTGGAGCGCCATCGGCACCCTCAGCCAGCCGCTGTTCCAGGGCGGCCAGCTCACCGGCCAGCTGAACCTCGACAAGGCCCACGTCAAGGAACTTGTGGCCACGTACCGCGAATCGGTGATTGAAGCGCTGCAGGACGTGCAGACGCAGCTGAGCGCCAGCCGCGAGCTGGACAAGAGCTACGCACTCAACCAGGCCGCCGTCGATTCCGCCCGTGAGGCCGCGCGTCTGGCGCAGGTGCGCTACCGCCTGGGCTCCACCGATTTCCAGACGCTGCTGATTGTCGAGCGCACCCAATACCAGGCCGAAGACACCCTGCTGCAGGTACGCCTGCAGCACCTGCAGGCCGCCGTCGGCCTGTTCCGGGCCCTGGGCGGCGACTTCAGCCCGGCCGCCACCCTCGCTTCCACTACCTTGACCAAGGACGCCCAGCCATGAGCCTCTCGTCTTCCCCCCGTCGCCTGCGCCTGGCCGCCCTGGCCGTGGCCGTGATGGCCGTTGCCGGCCTGGGCCGCTACAGCTGGGTCAACCATGCCCAGGCCGCGGTAGCCAAAGCCCCGGCGGCAGTGCCGGTGCACGTGTCCCAGGCCAGCCAGATGGACGTGCCCGTGTGGCTGTCGGCCATCGGCAACGTGCAGCCGCTCAACAGCGTCAACGTGCGGGTGCGCGCCGATGGCGAGCTGACCCAGGTGCTGTTCAACGAAGGCCAGATGGTGCAAGCCGGCAGCCTGCTGGCGCAGATCGACCCGCGCACCTACCAGGCCCAGGTGGCGCAAGCCCAGGCCCAGGTGGCCCGGGACCAGGCGCAACTGGCCAACCTGCACGTCAACCTGCAACGCGCCAGCAACCTGGCCGCCGCCAAGGCCGGCCCTACCCAGGACGTGGACACCTACAAGGCGCAACTGGCCGCGCAACAGGCCACCGTGCAGGCTGACCAGGCGGCCCTCGACAACGCCCGCCTGCAACTGGGCTTCACCCAGGTACGCGCGCCGTTCACCGGGCGCACCGGCCAGCGCCTGCTGGACGTCGGCTCGATCGTGCATGGCGCCGAGGCCACCGGCCTGGTGACGCTGACGCAGATGGACCCGATCTCGGTGGCCTTCGCCGTGTCCCAGGATGACCTGGCGCAAATCCTTGAACAGAACGGCAAGCAGCCTTTGCAGGTGGTTGCCATGAGCCGCGACGGCAGCCATGAAATCGCCCGCGGCCAGCTGACCTTCATCGACAGCCAGGTGGCCACCGCCAGTGGCCAGGTGCAGCTCAAGGCGCAGTTCGACAACGGCCAGCGCCAGCTGTGGCCGGGCGAGCTGGTCAGCGCGCGGCTGCTGATCAACACCCAGCGCGCCGCCACCGTGGTACCGGCCAGCGCCGTGCAGCTGGGCCGCGACGGCGACTACGTGTACGTGGTCAACGCCCAGCAGCAGGTGGAACCGCGCCAGGTGAAGGCGTCGAGCATTGTGGTGGATGGCAAGCAGTGGATTCGCGAAGGGCTTGCGCCTGGCGAAAGTGTGGTCACCGTCGGCCAGTCCCGGGTCGCGCCGGGCGTCAAGGTATCGGCCATTAATGAGCAGGCCGTGGCAGGGGTGCAACCATGAACGCGCTGGCCAGCCTGATCCCACGCCGCGTGGGCCTGAGCATGCTTGCGCTTGGCGTGATGCTGCTGGGCGTGTTTGCCTACTTCAAACTGCCGGTGGCGGCCTTGCCGACGGTGGACTTCCCCACCATCCAGGTCACCGCGCTGCTGTCCGGCGCCAACGCCGAGACCATGGCCAGCTCCGTGGCAACGCCCCTGGAACGGGCCTTTGCCGCCGTGCCGCAGGTTACTTCGATGACCTCGGCCAGCGCCGCCGGCAAGACTCAAATCGTGCTGCAGTTCGACCTGTCGCGCAACATCGACGGCGCCGCCCAGGACGTGCAGACCGCCATCAACGCCGCGGCCTCCAACCTGCCCAAGACCATGACCAGCCAGCCGACCTTCAACAAGGTCAACCCGGCCGAGGCCACGGTGCTGTCCATTGCCCTGACCTCGCCGGTGCGCACGCTGCCGGAGCTCAACCAGTACGTCGACAACTACATGGCCCAGCAGCTGTCGCAGATGCCGGGCGTGGGCATGATCGACTTCCACGGCCAGCAGAAACCGGCCATGCGCATCCGCATCGACCCGGACCGCCTGGCGGCCCGTGGCCTGACCCTGGAAGACGTGCGCAGCATCATCGGCATCAGCACCCTCGACCAGCCCAAGGGCAACCTCGACGGCACCAGCCGTACCATCACGCTGGGCGCCACCGACCAGTTGCTGGACGCGGCGCACTACCGTGACCAGGTGGTGGCCTACAAGAGCGGTGTGCCAATCAAGGTCAGCGACATTGGCGAGGTGGTCGCCGGCGCCGAGGACACCGAGCAGTCGGCCGCCCTGGACGGCCAGCCGACGGTGATCGCCGACATCCACAAGCAGCCCGGCTACAACGTGCTGGCCACCATCGACAACATCAAGGCGCGGCTGCCGTCGCTGATGGCGCAGCTGCCTGCCGACGTGCAGGTGCACATCGTCGGCGACCGCACCCAGACCATCAGCGCCTCCATCGACGACGTGCAGTTCACGTTGCTGCTGTCCATCGCCCTGGTCGTGGTGGTGATCTTCCTGTTCCTGCGCAAGGCCACGGCCACGCTGATTCCGGCCATGACCATTCCGTTGTCGCTGGTGGCCACCTTTGCGGTGATGTACCTGCTGGGCTACAGCCTGGACAACCTGTCGATCATGGGCCTGGCCATTGCCGTGGGCTTCGTGGTGGACGACGCCATCGTGGTGATGGAAAACATCGTGCGCCATCTGGAAATGGGCAAGTCGCGCTTGCAGGCGGCGGTAGAGGGCCTGCGCGAAGTGGGCTTCACCATCGTCTCCATGACCGTGTCACTGATCGCGGTGTTCCTGCCGATACTGCTGATGAGCGGCATTGTCGGCCGGCTGATGCGCGAGTTCGCCGTGACCGTCAGCGTCGCCATCGTGATGTCGTGCATTGTCTCGCTGACCATCACGCCGATGCTCTGCGCCTGGCTGCTCAAGCCCCACGCCGAGGACGAGCCCGAGGGCCGCTTCGCCAGCGCCTGCGAGCGCGCCTTCATGGCGGTGCAGAACGGCTACCAGCGCAGCCTTGACTGGGTGCTGGGCCACCAGCGCCTGACCCTGGCGGTGGCCATCGCCACGGTGGCGGTCACCGGCGTGCTGTACGCCAACATTCCCAAGGGCTTCTTCCCGCAGCAGGACACTGGCCTGATCACCGCCGTGGCCGAGGCTGCGCCGGACATCTCGCCCCTGGCCATGCGTGCCCAGGTGGGCAAGCTCGCCGATATCGTCGGCCAGGACCCGGCCGTCGACAAGGTGTACTTCTGGGTTGGCCCCAACCCCACCATCAGCCAGGCGAAAATGATGGTCGCGCTGAAGCCGTTCGCCCAGCGCAGCGCCAGCGCCAGCCAGGTCATCGCCCGCCTGCAGGCGCCGCTGGCGCAGGTGCCGGGCATCAAGCTGTTCATGCAGCCCAACCAGGACATCGTCATCGGTGGCCGGGCGGCCAAGACCCAGTACCAGTACACCCTGCAAGACCCCAACACGGCGGAGCTCAACCACTGGGCCGACGTGCTGCTCAAGCGTTTGCAGGGCTTGCCGCAACTGCAGCACGTGACCTCGGACCAGCAAAACGGCATTCCCCAGGCCACCCTCGATATCGACCGCGACTCGGCATCGCGCCTGGGCGTGTCGGTGCAGGCCATCGACGATGTGCTGTACGACGCCTTCGGCCAGCGCCAGGTGGCGACCATGTTCACCCAGTTGGACCAGAACCACGTGATCCTGGAGCTGGACCCGGCCTGGCAGGTATCGCTCACCACCCTTGAGCACCTGTACGTGCGCTCCAGCAGCGGCGCCATGGTGCCGTTGAACATGCTCACCCACCTCAAGCGCGAGCTGGTGCCGATCGCCATCAACCACCAGGGCATCTTCCCTGCCATCACCCTGTCGTTCGACCTGGCCCCGGGCATGGCGCTGAGCGATGCGGTGAACGCCATCAACCAGAACACCCAGGCGGCCGGCCTGCCCGACAGCGTGCAGGGCAGCTTCCAGGGCACCGCCCAGGCGTTCCAGGACTCGCTTAAGTCGCAACCGTGGCTGATCCTGGCGGCGATCATCACCGTGTACATCGTGCTGGGCGTGCTGTACGAGAACGCCATTCACCCGCTGACCATCATCTCGACCCTGCCGTCAGCCGGTTTCGGCGCCCTGGTGGCGCTGATGCTGGGTGGCCTGGACCTGTCGGTGCTGGGCATGATCGGCATCATCCTGCTGATCGGCATCGTCAAGAAGAACGCGATCATGATCGTCGACTTCACCCTGCAGGCCCAGGCCGAAGGGCGCACACCCCAGGAAGCGGTGCGTGAGGCCTGCCTGCTGCGCCTGCGGCCCATCCTGATGACCTCGCTGGCGGCGCTGCTGGGGGCCATCCCCCTGGCGTTCGGCCACGGCCCGGGCTCGGAGCTGCGCCAGCCGCTGGGCGTGGCAATTGTCGGCGGGCTGCTGGTGTCGCAAGTGCTGACCCTGTATACCACCCCCGTGGTCTATCTTTGGTTCGAACGCTTGCGTACGCGCAAGGCGGCCCGCCAGGAAGCAGTGGCCGCGTGAAGGAGCAGACAGGGCAGAAGAATATGGAATTTCGACACAGCCTTACCCAACGGATCGTCATCGTCTTCGCCATCATGACGGCGGTGGTGGCCGGCGCATTCGCCCTCGGCATCGTCGCCACCGTGCACGTGGTGGAAAAACGCCTGGTCACCACCAGCCTGGGTGGCACCTTGCAACGCATTTTGCTGATGGACGACATGGCCGCCTGGCGGCCCAAACCCGAGCGCGACGAGCGTTTCTATGCCCAGGAGGGGCGCGGCGAACTGGCCCTGCCGGGCGACCTGCTGGGCCTGCCGGTGGGCTTCAGCGAGGTGCTGCGCGATGGCCGCGCCTGGTACGTGATGGTGCAGGAGGTGAACGGCCGCAAGTACGTGCTGCTGCGCGACCAGCAGGGTTTCGACCAGCGCGAACAGGTGCTGTTCGCCGTGGTGCTGATCGGCTTCGTGCTCAGCCTGGCGGCCGCGTTGCTGCTGGGGCGGGCACTGGCCCGCCGGGTGATGGTGCCGCTGACGCGCCTGGCCCGCCAGGTACGGCACCGCGACCAGTTGCTGGACCTGGCGCCGCCGCTGGCGCCTGGCTACGCCCAGGACGAGGTAGGCGAGCTGGCTCGCTCGTTCGACCTGACCCTGGGGCGCCTGCGGGTGGCACTGGTGCGCGAAAAACTGTTCACCGGCGACGTCAGCCACGAGCTGCGCACGCCGCTGATGGTGTTGGCCACGTCCAGCGAGCTGCTGCTGGAAAACCCGCGCCTGAGCGCCGAGGACCGCGAGCAGGTCGCCAGCATCGCGCGTTCCAGCCGCGAGATGCGCGAGCTGGTGGAAAGCCTGCTGGCGCGGGCACGTTCCGAAGGCGCCAACCTGAAGTCGCTTTGAGAATGAGCGCCGGGCGGTGATACTTCGTGCACAACAATGTAACGCGATTTTGACGGTCGCAATGCTATACGCCTTCCTGGATTCAGCGCTGCGCCTGTTTTTGCACACATTGGCGGCCGTGGCGCGCATGGAAAGTACAAAAAAAGGCTGGGGGTTGTATGCAAATTCTGGTGGTTGAGGACAATCGCGACATCCTCGATAACGTGACCGAGTACCTGCAGCTGCGCGGCTGCGAAGTGACCCGCGCGGAAGACGGCCTGAGCGGCCTGCACCTGGCGGCCACGCGTTCGTTCGACATGGTGATTCTCGACGTGATGCTGCCCGGCATGACCGGCACCCAGGTGTGCCAGCGGCTGCGCGAAAGCTCGCGCGCCGACACCCCGGTGATCATGCTGACCGCCCGCGACGCCCTGTCCGACCGCCTCGACGGCTTCAAGGCCGGGGCCGACGACTACCTGATCAAGCCGTTCGCGCTGTCGGAGCTGATGGCGCGCATCGAGGCGCTGGTGTGGCGCTTCAAGCGCAAGAGCTCGCGCACGCTCAAGGTTCACGACCTGTCCTATGACCTCGACACCCTGGACATCAGCAGGGGCGGGGTGGCGCTGCGCCTCAACCCCACCAACCTGAAAATGCTCGAATTGCTGATGCGCCGCAGCCCTGCCGTGGTGACCCGGCGCGAGCTGGAGGAAACCGTGTGGGGCGAGTACACCCCCAACAGCGACAGCCTGCGCAGCAACCTGCATTTGTTGCGGCGCATGGTCGACAAACCGTTCGGGGTGCCGCTGGTGCATACCATCCATGGTATCGGCTACCAGATGGTGTACAAGGGTGTGGAACCCATTGCGCAGGATGACGAAGCCTGAAGCGACTATTTGCTCACGGCGCGCACGTTTCACCGAAATTTTCACGTTGTTGTTTGTCGGCTGAGCTATAAATGGAAATATTTTGCAACATTTCCATGAGTGCTCGCCTGCCGCAGGAAGCGGGCACATCTTGATGTGCGGTAAATGGATCTACGTAGGCCAAAACATATGACTGAAGTTGTCAGCTTGCCCCTCACTGCCTGGAACGCCGAAATTGACGCGCAACTGCAGGCCCGCGGTCTTGCAGCGCTGGAGGCCGGCAATGTACTGGCTTTCCCTGGCCTGCGGTTTGAGGTCGGCGAGCACGAACGCGACCTGCTGGCCCCGCGCGTGGGTGGCAAAAGCAAGAATATCAGCCTGTCGCCCAAGGGTGACGCGCTCAAGGGTGTGGACGGCGACGAAGCCCGGGCGCGGCAGATGCAGGCCATGGTCGGGCGCTATGCCGACTACGCCGAAACCCTCGCCCGCACCCTGCTCAAGCCTTACGCCGGGGCTTTGCAGCGCGCCCGCACCAGTTTCCGCCCTGAGGAAATAGCCGGGCGCCAGACTTCCTGGCGCAAGGACGACACGCGCCTGCACGTGGACAATTTCCCGTCCTCGCCCACCCGTGGCAAGCGCATCCTGCGGGTGTTCGCCAACATCAACCCGGCGGGCGAGCCGCGCAGCTGGCGGCTGGGCGAGCCGTTCGAGCAACTGGCCGACCGCTACGCCAAGGCGTTGCCCAAGCCGCTGTGGGGCTCGGCTGCGGTGCTCAAGGCCCTGGGCATCACCAAGGCGCCGCGCAGCGCCTACGACCACTACATGCTGCACCTGCACGACCGCATGAAAGCCGACCTTGCCTACCAGCAGACCGCGCCGCAAAGCGTCTGGGACTTCCCGGCGGGCACCACCTGGATGGTCTTTACCGACCAGGTGTCCCACGCGGCCACCCGTGGCGCCTGCGCCCTGGAACAGACTTTCCTGCTGCCCGTGGACGCCATGCAATCGGTCGACCGCGCCCCGCTGCGCGTGCTCGAACGCCTGATGGCGCGCAAGCTGGTGTAACCCCAACCCACAAAGCCCCCCGTAGCAGCTGCCGAAGGCTGCGTCCTGGCATGCTACGGTGCCTGTGACGCGGCCTTGCGGCCGCTGCTACAGGTGGCCTGCGTTCACGGTTTTGGAATGAACGCCACGCTCTGGTTGTCATGGGCACGGAACAGCCGGGCACCGTTGTCGGGCCGGGTCAGCACCAGGTCGTGGTCCTCGGCCAGGTAGCGCAGCGGCAGGTTTTTCAGGGTTGGGTATTGGGCGAAGATAATCGTGCGTGCCGGGTTCCAGGTTTGCCCGGTCCTGTGTGCCAGCCAGGCCATGAAGTCGGAGCTGGTGCCGTCGCGGGGGTAGTCTTCGTCCTCGCCGATGTAGGTGAACGGCCCCGCATGGTTCTGCACGTACAACGGCAGCTTGTTGTCGACCTCCACCATCACCAGGTGCCACTGGTTCCACGGCGCCTGCTGGCTGGCCCGGGCCTGCACATCCTGGCCGAAACGAATGATGCCACCGTTGCCGTTGGTCCACGGGTAGGCGACGCCAATCACCAGAATCATCAGCACCGCACTGGCGGCGATGCCCCGCTGCCAGCGGCGCGCGCTGGCCGGGCGGCTGGCCAGGTAGCCGCTCAGCCACGCGGCGCCCAGCAGCTGGGCGAACGGCACCAGCGGCAGCACGTAGTAGCTGCGGCGGCTGCCGCAGGCGGTAAAGAAGGCGAACATCAGCCCCAGCCCCAGCACCAGCCAGCGCGTGTTGGCATCGGTGCCGCGCCAGTTGCGCACCGCCAGCCACAGGCCGATGAGCCAGCAGGGCGCCCACGGCAGGGTGTAAACCGGCAGGTACAGCAGGTAGGTGTACACCGGGCCGAAGTTGTCGAATGGCTTGAAGAACCGCACGACATTTTCGCGCACCACCAGGCCCAGGCCGCTTTCACCATAGGTGGGCTGGCCATACAGGTGGGACAGCACGAACGGCACCATGTAAACCACGCTTGCCACCCCCAGCGCTGCCAGCAGCCGCAGGTTCAGGTGGCGCTTCCAGCGGCCATCGCCCAGCAGGTGCGGCAGCAACATCAGGCCCGGCAGGATGAAGCCGATCAGGCCCTTGAGCAGCGACGTCAGCGCCAGTATCAGGAAAAACCCCGCGTAGCGGGAGAAGCGCGTGTCCAGCGGGCTGCGCCAGTACCACCACACCGCCGCCAGCACGCCGAACACGGTCAGCACATCGGCGGTAGCCACCCGTGCCCACAGCAGGAAATAGAACGTGGTTGCCAGCAGCCAGCCGGCGATCAGCCCGGTGCCCTTGCGGAACAACTGCTCACCCAGCCGGTACACCAGCCAGATGCTCAACCAGGCGGCGAGCACTGACGGCAGCCGCAGCGTCCAGTGCCCCAGGCCGCCCAACAGCCAGGCAGTGGCGGTGATCAGCCAGTAGGAGGGCAAGGGCTTGTCGTAATAGGCGCCGCCCTTGAGGTAGGGGTCGAAATAGTCGCCGCTCTGCAGCATCTGCAGGGCGATATTGGCCCAGCGCGTTTCGGCGCCCCACAGCTCGCGCTGGCCCAAACCCAGCAACAGGGCCAGGGCGGACACGCCCAACAGCAAAATCAGGGCGCCGCGCTCGGTGCGAAAGTATCGGTACAGGGTGTCGGTCATGTCTCAGCCACATAGGAACGGATGCCCGGCGGCTCATCCACCCGGCCGTCCAAACCTAGAGCAGCCACCGTTGGGTTTGCGTCAGCGTGATGAGAAAAAACCGTTGATGGCAATGCAGTCATCATTCACATGAAATGCTCATGGCTGCCCTGTGGTTTCACCCGCTTTTGACCCGCAGGGCCGCACACTTGCCAGGCCCACTTCGCTGACTGCCGGAATGCCCGCACATGACGTCGAAACACCCGTTCACGCTGTTGCTGTTGATCACTGGCCTGCTGTTTTTCGTGGCCTTGGGCAACCACCAATTGCAAGGCTCGACCGAGCCGCGCGTGGCGGGCATTGCCATGGAAATGCACCTGCAGGGCGACTGGGTGACGCCGCGCCTCAATGGCAAGCCGTTCCTGGAAAAGCCGCCGCTGAGCCTGTGGCTCGACAGCGCCGCCATGGCCGTGTTCGGCCCCAGCGCCTGGTCGGTGCGCCTGGCGTCGGCGCTGGCGGGTTTGTGCAGCGTGCTGCTGCTATACGGTTTCCTGCGCCGCAACGGCCGCGCGGCGGTAGTGGCGGTGACGGCGGGGCTGATGCTGGCCACCACCGCCAGCTTCTGGGGCAATGTGCGCCAGGTGGGCGAGGACTCCTTGCTGACCCTGGGGGTGAGCCTGGCGCTGCTGGCCTTTTACCAGGCCAGCCAGCGACGCAGCCTGGGCAGCGCACTGCTGTTCAGCGCCGGTATCGCCATCGCCACGCTGAGCAAGGGGGTGCTCGGCCTGGCGTTGCCGGGGGTGGTGATTTTCGCCTGGCTGCTGGCTGAAACCGTGCAGCGCCGGCGCCTGCAGGTGGGCCGCTGGTTATGGCCGGTGGCGTGGGCCCTGCTGGGGCTGGTGCCCTTGCTGGTGTGGCTGGGGTTGCTTTACCGGCAGGGTGGCGGCCAGGCGCTTGAGGAGCTGTTGTGGGCCAACAGCGTCGGGCGCTTCAGCGGCTCGTTCAGCGAAGCCGGGCATTTCGAGCCGTTCTATTACTACCTGGGCAAGCTGCCGGAAGCCTTCCTGCCGTGGAACCTACTGGTGTACCTGGGCCTGTGGCATTTTCGCAAGCAGTGGCGCCTGCAGCCGCACCTGATGTTCTGCAGCCTGTGGCTGCTGGCGCAGTTCGCCCTGCTGACCCTGGCTTCGAGCAAGCGCATGGTCTACCTGATGGCGCTGGCGCCTGCCGCCGCGGTGATCGCCGCAGAATACGCGCACGTGCTGCTGGCCTGGCGCCCGGCGGCACATTGGCAACGCGCTGCCTTGGGGCTGCTGGGGTTGGTGGTAGTCGCCTACCTGGGTGTCGCCATATGGGTGCTGCCGCGGGCTGACCGGCAGGAGTCCTTCGTGCCGCTGGCCGCGCAGATCCGCGAATTCCAGGCCCAGGGCCGCCACGTGGCATTGGCCACGCCCAGCGAGCGGTTGGCCGGGGCAGGGGTGTTCTACAGCCGCAGCCTGTTGCCTGCGCTGGCGAGCGAACAGGCGATGACGCAGTTCCTGGCGCAGGCGCCGGGCAACGTGGCGGTGATGGAGCGCGAGATGGCGCCGGGGGCGGGGGTGGAGGTGTTGCGCAAGGTGGTGGTGGGGGACCGGGCCTATTACTTCCTGGCTCAGCCCGCCTTGTAGCAGGGGCTGTGGACGCGGCCTTTGGCCGCTGCTACGCAGATCGTGCGTAGCAGCTGCCGCAGGCGGCGCCCTATCGGCCTACACCCACTTCTGGTGCGGAATCGGCAGGTTGCACGATTCGCCACGGCCGATCGGGAAGTACTTGATGCCTTTCTGCGCCAGGCGCTCTACGTCGTAGAGGTTGCGGCCGTCGAAGATCACCGGCTGCGCCAGGCGTTTCTGGATCAGGTCGAAGTCCGGGGCCTTGAACTGCTGCCATTCGGTGCAGATGATCAACGCATCGGCGCCGTTCAGGGTGGCTTCCGGGGTGCCCATCAGCATCAGCGCCTGTTGCTCGCCGTACAGCAGCTGGGTCTGCTGCATGGCCTCGGGGTCGAAGGCGCGCACCTGGGCGCCGGCGGCCCACAGGGCTTCCATCAGCTCGCGGCTGGGGGCGTCGCGCATGTCGTCGGTGTTGGGCTTGAAGGCCAGGCCCCACAGGGCGAACGTGCGGCCCTTGAGGTCACCCTTGAAGTAGGCGTTCACGCGTTCGAACAGCTTGTGCTTCTGGCGCTCGTTGATGGCTTCCACGGCCTGCAGCAGGTCGTTGGAGCAGTTGGCGGCCTCGGCGGTGTGGATCAGCGCACGCATGTCCTTGGGGAAGCACGAGCCGCCGTAGCCGCAGCCGGCGTAGATGAAGTCGTAGCCGATGCGTGGGTCGGCGCCCATGCCCAGGCGGATGGCCTCGATGTCGGCACCCAGGTGCTCGGCCAGCTCGGCGATCTGGTTGATGAAGCTGATCTTGGTCGCCAGCATGCAGTTGGCGGCGTACTTGGTCAGTTCGGCGCTGCGCAGGTCCATGAACAGGATGCGGTCGTGGTTGCGGTTGAACGGCGCGTACAGGTCGCGCATCACGTCGCGCACTTCCTGGCGCTCGCAGCCGATGACGATGCGGTCCGGGCGGCGGCAGTCACGCACCGCCGAGCCTTCCTTGAGGAATTCGGGGTTGGAGACGATATCGAACTGCAGGGTGCGGCCGGCTTGCGCCAGGGCTTCGTTGATGTGCTTTTGCAGGGCGTCGCCGGTGCCCACCGGGACAGTGGATTTCTCGGCGACGATCAGCGGTTCCACGCGGTGGCGGGCAATGGCGTCGCCCACCGAGAACACGTACTTGAGGTCGGCTGAGCCGTCGTCGCCCGAAGGCGTGCCCACGGCGATGAACAGCACTTCGCCGTGCTCGATGGCCAGCTTCTCGTCGCTGGTGAAGTGCAGGCGGCCGTTGTCCAGGTTTTCCCGCACCAGCGCCGACAGGCCCGGTTCGAAAATGGTCACGTGGCCCTTGGACAGTTGGTCGACCTTGTGCTGGTCGATGTCCATGCAGATCACGTCATGACCCACTTCGGCCAGCACGGTGGCTTGCACCAGACCTACGTAACCACTACCGATAACACTGATTTTCATTGCGCAGATCCTATGGACTTGTTGCCGTGTGTACGTCGCGAATTGATGATCAGCACACCGAGTACGACCAGCGTCACCCCGAGGCTTTTCAGTAGCGAGAAATGTTCATTGAACGCCGGCAGGCAGGCCGCCAGCAGGTAGACCAGCGCGTAGCTGATGCTCAGCAGCGAGTAGGCGCGGCCCAGCGGCAGGTGCTGCAGGGCGCCCAGCCAGCACAGCATGGACAGGGCGTAGGCGAAGATCGCCGCCAGCACCACGCCGAGCGCCAGCCACGGCACCGGGCCGTTGAGCAAGGTGTCCAGCCACTGCGCCGGCACCGGCAGGCGCGTCATGCTCCAGCGCATGCCCAGTTGCGCACCGCTGACCAGCAACACGCTGCCGCCCGCCAGGGCAAAGCCCTGTGCGCGGCTCATGCCTGCCACCCCAGCAACAGCACGCCGGCCATCACCACGCCCACGCCCAGCCAGTGGCGGGCGTCCACGTGTTCCTTGAAGACAAAGCGCGCCACCAGGGTGATCAGCACAAAGTTGAGGCTGAGCATGGGGTAGGCAATGCCCACCTCCAGGTGCTGCAGCACCAGCAGCCACAGCAACAGGCCCAGCCCCAGGCACGACAGCGCCAGCCACAGCCACGGCGTGGCCAGCTTGGCCAGGGCGCCGCCGGCCGGGGCGTCGCGCCAGGACTCGACCGCCAGTTTCTGCGCGATCTGGCCCAGGCAGGTGAGGGTGCAGGCGGCCAGCAACAGAAGAAAGATCATGGCGGCGTCTGGTCGAAAATGAAGATCATCAGGCTGCCCTGCGCGAAGCGCTTGCCGTCCTTGGGCAACAGGTCGACTTCATGCAGTTCGTCGTCACTCTTGACCCGCATCACCACGCCCACCGAGCCCTGGCGACGGGCCTCGGTCATCCACGCCTGCACCTGTTCCAGCTGCACCTCGCGGGCGCTGGAGTCGGCGTAGCTGAGGCCGTATTTGGTCTCGCCCACGGTGTTGTACAGGTACACGGCGGGTTGCGCGGCGTGCCAGGCCAGGGCCGAGGCAGCGCCCAGGTCGTTGGCCAGCAGGGTATGGGTCTGGCGCAGCTCGTCGCTGTGTTCGGCGATGAACGCGTCCGGGGTCTTGTTGTTGACGATCGAGTTGGGCAGCGCGGCCGGTAGCAGCGCCACCAGCATGCCCATGCCCACCGCCGGTGCGGCCCAGAAGCGCAGGGGCTTGAGCAGTGCCAGGGCGTTGGCCAGCACCACGGCGGCCAAGGCCACGACGATCAGCGCCAGGTGCTGCGGTTCATCCACGTACACCGGCTTCTTGTGCTGCAGCCAGGCGATGGCGGCCAGGCCAATGATGCCGATGGCCAGGTTGAGCACGGCGTTGCTGCGCAGCATCAGGGTCTTGCCCCGGGCCAGCGCCTGGCTCAGCAGGTGGCCCAGCAGCAAAGCCAGTGGCAGCATGCACGGCAGGATATAAGTCGGCAGCTTGCCGCGGCTCAGGCTCAGGAACGCCAGGGGCAACAGCAGCCACAGCAGCACGAACAGCACCTTGGGCTCGCAGCGCGTTTGCCAGGCCTGGCGCACAGTGGCCGGCAGCAGCAGCGCCCAGGGCAGGCTCGACGCCGCCAGCAGCGGCAGGTAGAACCAGATCGGCTGGGCATGCTGGGCATCGTCACCGGCGAAGCGGCGAATGTGCTCGTGCCAGAAGAAGAACGACCAGAAGTCAGACTCCTGCTGGTTGACCATCAGCGCCCACGGCGCCGACACCAGCACTGCCACCAGCACGCCGAACAGGCCGAAGCGCAACAGCTCGCCGAAGCGTTTCTGCCAGATCATCCACGGCGCCGCGATGAGCACCGGGAATACCCAGGCCAGAAAGCCCTTGGTCATGAAGCCCATGCCACAGGCTACGCCCAGCAGGCCCCAGTGCAGCAGGCGCGCGTTGGTGGTGCGGCTGTCGATGGCGAACCACAGGGCCACCAGGCTCAGGTTCACCCACAGGGTGAATTGCGGGTCGAGGTTGGCATAGCCAGCCTGGCCGGCCACCAGGCCGAAGCTCATGTACAGCACCGCGCACACCACGCCCTTGCGCTTGTCGGCCCACAGGCGGTTGGCCACAAGGTAAGTCAGCAGCACGCTCAGGCCCAGGCTGAGCGCCGAGGCCACGCGCACGCCGAACAGGTTCTGGCCGAACAGCGCCTGGCCGATGGCGATCAGCCAATAGCCGGCGGCGGGTTTCTCGAAGTAACGCAAGCCCATGAAATGCGGCGCGGCCCATTTGCCGGTCAGCAGCATCTCCTGGCTCATTTGCGCGTAGCGGGTTTCATCGGGAATCCACAGCCCATGGAAGGGCAGTGGCAGCAGGTAGAAAAGCCCGAATGCCAGCAGCAAGACGGGCAGGGTCCAACGCTGGGTCATGGTCGTTGAACCCCAAGCCAGCCCTCGCGCCCTTCCAGGGCGCCGCGCGTCAGTTGTTCCACCGGCAGCGCGGTGGTGTCCTCGGGCAGCAGTTGCCCCAGGGGTTGGAACTGTATCTGTCGCTCGCGTGCCGTTGCCAGCAAGCGGCGGAAATCGTCAGCCATCAGAATCCCTTCAACCTCGGCGTGAATGGTGTAGTTGTTCAAGCCTCCAGGCTTGAAACGCTCCAAGATGTAATCGTTGAAGCCTTGCGCGCTGACCGTTGGGCCGACCACCTCGTCGAAAGTGGGCAGGTCGACGGGGATCTGCACGGTGCCGGCCGAACCGTCGGCCAGGCGTGGCTGGAACAGGTGGGTGCCACGGCAGTCGCTGTTGTAGCGGAAGCCGAAGTCCTCCTTGGCCTGGACCACGCGCTCGTCGGCGCGCCAGCCAGCAGCAGCGGAGCAGTCGATGCGTTGCCCGAGGATATCGTTCAGGGTTTCAACGCCCCGGCGGATCTGCTCGTGCAGTTGCGCGTCGCTCCAGCGGCCGGTATTGGCCTGCCAGCCATGGTGGTCCCAGGCGTGCAGGCCAACCTCGTGACCGGCGTCGCGGGCCTGGCGCATCAAGTGCCCCAGGTCGCGGCCGATCGGCTTGCCGGGCCAGGCGGTGCCGGCCAGCAGGATGTCCCAGCCGTACAGGCCTGCGGCGTTGGAGCGGAGCATTTTCCAGAGGAATTGCGGGCGGATCAGGCGCCACAGGTGGCGCCCCATGTTGTCCGGCCCGACGCTGAAGAAAAACGTCGCTTTCACGTTGGCTTCGTCGAGCAGTTCGAGCAACCGCGGCACCCCTTCACGGGTGCCTCGGTAGGTGTCGACGTCGATGCGCAGACCTGCCTGCATTAACGCTTGCTCTCGATTTCAACCATGGCTTCGCGCAGGAAGAAGTCCAGGGTCTTGCCGATGGTTTCGCTCAGCTCGATGGTCGGGGTCCAGTCGATCAGGCGGCGGGCGTTCTCGATGCTCGGGGTGCGGTGGGTGACGTCCTGGTAGCCGTTGCCGTAGAACGCCTTGCTTTCGATTTCGCGGAAGCCGGCAAACGGTGGGAAGTTGCCACGCAGCGGGTGGGCTTCGAACTGGCGCAGCAGCTCTTCGCCCAGCTGGCGGATGCTGGCCTCGTTGGTCGGGTTGCCGATGTTGATGATCTCGCCGTCGCACTTGCCATCGCGGTTCTCGATGATGCGTGCCAGGGCTTCGATGCCGTCGTCGACGTCGGTGAAGGTGCGCTTCTGCTCGCCACCGTCCACCAGGCGGATCGGGGTGCCTTCCACCAGGTGCAGGATCAGCTGGGTAATGGCGCGCGAGCTGCCGATACGGGCCGAATCCAGGCGGTCAAGGCGTGGGCCCATCCAGTTGAACGGGCGGAACAGGGTGAACTTCAGGCCCTTGTCACCGTAGGCCCAGATCACGCGGTCCAGCAGTTGCTTGGAGACCGAGTAGATCCAGCGCTGCTTGTTGATGGGGCCGACGATCAGGTTCGAGGTGTTCTCGTCGAAGTGGCTGTCCTGGCACATGCCATAGACTTCCGAGGTCGACGGGAAGATCACGCGCTTGTTGTACTTCACGCAGTGACGAACGATTTTCAGGTTTTCCTCGAAGTCCAGCTCGAACACGCGCAGCGGGTTGCGGGTGTATTCGATCGGGGTGGCGATGGCCACCAGCGGCAGCACCACGTCGCACTTCTTGATGTGGTATTCGATCCACTCGGAGTGGATGCTGATGTCGCCTTCGACGAAGTGGAAACGCGGGTTGCCGCGCAGGTGTTCGATGGCGTCGGAACCGATGTCCAGGCCGTAGATTTCATAGCGGTCGTCGCGCAGCAGGCGCTCGGACAGGTGGTTGCCGATGAAACCGTTGACGCCCAGGATCAGCACGCGGGTGCGGCGCACAGGGCGGCCGGCGGCCTTGCCGATCAGTTTGGAACCGTCTACCAGGCCCAGTTCACGGGCCAGTTGCGGGCCGCTCAAATACAGGCCGTCGTTGTTGCGCTGGCCGGCGGTGATTTGCAGGGCGTCGGTGCCGCAGGCGATGCGCAGCGGTTCGACGCTGATCACATGGCCCGGCTCGAAGCCCTGGTTGCCGCTGACCACTTCGGCGCTCCAGACAATCAACTTGTGCTCGCCCACAGCGCAGAAGGCGCCCGGGTAAGGCTGGGTCACGGCGCGTACCAGGTTGAACAGCTCTTCAGCCGGGCGGCTCCAGTCCAGCAGGCCGTCGGCCGGGGTGCGGCGGCCGAAGGTGGTGGCCTGGCTTTCGTCCTGTTCGGTCTCGGTGGCTTCGCCCTTGGCCAGCAGCGGCAGGGTTTCGTTCAGCAGCACGGTGGCGGCTTCACGCAGCTTGGCGTGCAGGCTCAAGCCGGTGTCGGAGCGCTCGATGGCTACGCGTTGCTGGGCAATGATGGCGCCGGCGTCGGCGCGCTTGACCATGCGGTGCAGGGTGACGCCGGTCTCGGTTTCGCCCTTCACCAGCACCCAGTTGGCCGGTGCACGGCCGCGGTAGCGCGGCAGCAGCGAGCCGTGCAGGTTGAATGCGCCCTTTTTGGCACAGGCCAGCACGGCTTCGCTCAGCAGGTTGCGGTAGTAGAACGAGAAGATGAAGTCGGCGTCGAGCTTGGCGATGCGCTCGATCCAGATCGGGTGGTTGGCGTCTTCCGGGGCGTGCACCGGGATGCCTTTGCGCGCGCACAGTTGCGCAACCGAACCGTAGAAATTGTTTTCCTTGGGGTCGTCGGCGTGGGTGAACACGGCGGCGATGTCATAGCCTGCCTCAAGCAGGGCGTTGATGCCGGCGCAGCCGATATCGTGGTAGGCGAAGACAACAGCTTTCTGGGTCATGAGGCAGCCTTGCTGGAAGAAATGGAAATCGAGGTTTCAGGGTGAGGTTCGGTGTTGCCGCCAGCGGGTTCGTTGCTGCGCAGCACCTTTTCGATGAAGAACCGCGGGCGGGCGCGGACGTCGCTGTACATGCGGCCCAGGTATTCACCCAACAGGCCCATGCCGATGAACTGCGCACCGGTGAAGACGAACAGCACGGCGAACAGCACGAAGGTGCCGTGGCCCGACCAGGCGGCGCCGTAGATCATGCGCAGCACGATCAGCGCCACCGCGAACAGCACGCCCAGGGCGGCCATGCCGATGCCGACCACGCTGAGCAGGCGCAACGGGGTGGTGGTCATGCAGGTGACCAGGTCGAACATCAGGCTGATCAGGCGCATGGGGCTGTACTTGGAGTCGCCGTGCTCGCGCTCGGCGTGCTGTACCAGCACCTCGGTGGTGTGGCGGGCGAAGCTGTTGGCCAGGATCGGGATGAAGGTGCTGCGTTCACGGCATGCCAGCATCGCGTCGACCACGCTGCGGCGGTAGGCGCGCAGCATGCAGCCGTAGTCGCTCATGGCCACGCCGGTGGAGCGCTGCACGGCCAGGTTGATCAGCTTCGACGGCCAGCGGCGCAGGGCCGAGTCCTGGCGGTTGTTGCGCACGGTGCCGACCACGTCGTAGCCCAGCGAAGCCTGGGCGACCAGGTTGGGGATCTCCTCGGGCGGGTTCTGCAGGTCGGCGTCCAGGGTAATCACCAGGTCACCGATGCACTGCTCGAAGCCGGCCATGATCGCCGCGTGCTGGCCGTAGTTGCGGTTCAGTATCACTGCCACCACCGGGCTGCCCGGGCGTTCGGCGGCGTCCTGGAGGATGTCGGCCGAGGCGTCGCGGCTGCCGTCGTCCACCAGCACTATTTCGTATTTCTGCGTCAGCTGCGCACACGCAGCTTCCGTGCGGCGCAGCAGCTCGGGCAGGCTCTGCTCTTCGTTGTACACCGGTATCACGATGGATACGGTGTTGATCGGATAAGGTCTCACGGGCGGTGTTCCAGGGTCTTTTCAATGGCGCAGGCAACGCGCTCGACATCGTCGAGGGTCATGTCGGGGAACAGCGGGATGGAGCACAGGCGGGCCGAGTTCCATTCAGTGTTGGGCAGTTGCACGTCCGGGAATTTCTGCCGGTACCAGCTGTGCAAATGCGTGGCAATGAAGTGGATACCGGTACCAACGCCCTGATCTTGAAGACCTTTCATGAAGGTTTCGCGATCCATGCCGCAACGTTCCGGGTCGATGCGCAGGATGAACAGGTGCCAGGCATGCTGTTGCGGCCAGGCGGGTTGCGACAGCGGCAGCACCGGCAGGTGCTTGAGGCGTTCAAGGTAGGCCTGTGCCAGTTGCTCGCGCTTGGCGTTGATGGCGTCCACGCGCTCCAGTTGCACCAGGGCAATGGCGGCGTTGATGTCGGCCAGGTTGTACTTGAAGCCGGGCTCCTGGACCATCGCCTGGGGCTTGCGGCCGTGGGTCATGCGGTCGTAGGCGTCGACGCCCAGGCCGTGGAACTTGAGCATGCGCACGCGGTTGGCAAAGGCTTCGTCGTCGCTGACGAACATGCCGCCTTCGGCGCAGGTCATGTTCTTGATGGCGTGGAACGAGAAGATCGCGGTGCCCTGGGCACCGATTTCGCGGCCGCGGTAGCGGGTGCCCACGGCGTGCGCGGCGTCTTCGATGACGCGGATGCCGTGGCGCGCGGCCAGGGCGTACAGCGGGTCGAGGTCGAAGGCGGCGCCGGCGTAGTGCACGGGGATGATCGCCTTGGTGCGCGGGGTGATGGCGGCTTCGATGTCGGCCACGCTGCACATCAGCGTGTCACGGTCGACATCGACGAACACCGGGGTCGCGCCCAGCAGGCAGATCATGTTGGCGGTGGACACCCAGGTCTGGGACGGGGTGATGACTTCGTCGCCCGGGCCAATGCCCAGGGCCAACAACGCGATGTGCATGGCGCCGGTGGCGGACGACAGGGCCACGGCGTGGGCACAACCCACGCGGCGGGCGAATTCCTGTTCGAGCTCCTGGGCCTTGGGGCCGGTGGTGATCCAACCGCTGCGCAATACCTGCTCTACTGCTGCGATCTCCTGGTCACCCATGCTGGGACGGGAAAAGGGGAGAAAACTCTGATTCATGGCATCCTCGGAATCTGACAGGCTTATGCGCTTCGTGCGTCATACATGCCCCACTTTAGTCGTAGGGCCATCCGTTATAGAGGGAGATTATTACCGCTGCAAGCTGAACGAACGCTTGCTGAACGAATCATTTGCCGCCCGTTACAGGGGCGGCGGAAACTGGGTGTCGCCAGGCATTGAAGTCGACTATTCCAGGTGTGTATGTAGGAAATATCGGAAGTTAACTAAGGAAAATGGCACCCAGACAATTGGCCGGCGATTTCGTGCGTTAAAGGTGCATTTTCATGTGTCAAAAAAGAGTGACTGACTGATGAAAATGCTGTCCCGGTGCCAGCTTTTTCCCCCATCACGAGTCTTTGACATGGGCTGCGGTACAAGGGCTGGTAAACTGCCCGCCCCCTTCGAACCCATAGCATGACGCTGAGCTGCCCCCGCCCATGAATTCGATCCTCGCCCGCTGGCGCACCAAGCACTCCCGGCAAAGCCTGGCCCAACGCATCATTGTAGTCTTCGCGCTGATGACTACTCTGGTGGCTGGCGTGTTTGCCGTTGGAATTGTCGCGACCGTGCACGTGGTCGAGAAAAAGCTCACCACCACCGGGCTGGGCGGCAACCTGCACCGCATGCTGATGATGGAAAACCGTGACGACTGGACTCACCGGCCGGAGAAGGATGAACTGTTCTTCGCCGACGATGGCCAGGGCGACCTGGCCATGCCCCCGGACCTGGCGCCGCTTGAACCGGGCTTTCATGAGGTGAAGCGCCTGGAGCGCAGCTGGTACGCCATGGTGCGCGTGGTCAATGGCCGCAAGTACATTTTGCTGCGCGACCAGCAGGGCTTCGAGGAGCGCGAGCGGCTGCTGTTCGGCGTGGTCATCACCGGTTTCGTGCTCAGCCTGCTGGGGTCGATCCTGCTGGGGTGGCTGCTGTCGCGCAAGGTCATGGCGCCGGTGATCCGCCTGGCAGGGCAGGTGCGCCATCGCGACCAGTTGCTGGACCTGGCGCCGCCGCTGGCGCCCGATTACGCCGCCGACGAGGTGGGTACCCTGGCGCGTTCGTTCGACGACACGTTGGGCCGCCTGCGCTCGGCGCTGGTGCGCGAAAAACTGTTCACCGGCGACGTCAGCCATGAACTGCGCACGCCGCTGATGGTGCTGGCCAGCTCCAGCGAGCTGCTGCTGGAAAACCCAGGCCTGGACCCGCGTGCCCGCGAGCAGGTGTCGCGCATCGCCCGTGCCAGCAGCGCCATGCGCCAATTGGTGGATACCTTCCTGCTGCTGGCCCGCGCGGAAAACGCCGAGGGCGGGCGCGGGCCGGCGGCCGGCATGGTGCAGGTGGCGCAGGAGCTGGTCGAGACCTGGCGCACGCCCATCGAAAACAAGGGGCTGGAACTGATCTACCGGCCCGAGGCAGCGGGTGAGGGGGTGTTCAACCAGACCTTCCTGGGCGCGGTGATGGGCAACCTGCTGCGCAATGCCTGGCACTACACCGACCATGGCTTCATTCGCCTGACGCTGCTGGCGGACGGCTTCACGGTGGAGGACAGCGGCATCGGCATTCCAGAGGAGAAACGCCTGGAGATGTTCCAGCCGTTCGTCCGCGGCGACGAGCAGCGCGGCGAGGGGTTGGGGCTGGGCTTGTCGCTGGTGCAGCGGATCTGTGTGAACGAAGGCTGGTCAGTGACGCTGACCAGCCGCGAGCCCCACGGCTGCTGTTTTGCGGTGCGCCTGGTAGCGGTTTAACCCTTCAGGCGGTGCAGTGCGCGTGGCCACTGGGACGGGTTTAGCGAGCCCAGCACGTGCGGCGCGCCGGTGATCGGGTCGACGCTCACGAACAGCGCGCTGGCGTAGCCCGGGCCGCTGCCGCCGTGAATGCCGGCCTGCTGTTCCAGCGCGTTGATGCATTCGCTGTGGGTGACCAGCACCAGGTTGTGGCCCGGTTGCTTGTGCGCCACCACGTCGCCGAGCATGGTCTTGCGGCAGTTGATCAGCCAGTCCTGCGGCGTCGCCGCCTCACCGAACATGAACATGGCCGTCTGGCGGGTGCGCGTCAGCGGGCTGGTGAACACCTGCGCCTGGTTCATGCCCAGCGCCTGCAGGCTGTCACCGACACTGCTGGCCACGCGGCTGCCGGCCAGGGTAATGCCGTCGGCGTCACCCAGGCAGGCGCCGTCCGAACGGTCGCAGCGCTCGCCATGGCGCACCAGCACCGCCACGTTGCCGGCCTTCCAGGCGGCCTGCAGGCCGGAATGGCGCAGGGTCTTGCCGTCCCCCAGGTCGGCCGGGCCGCTGGGGCGCAATGCGTAGCCACCCAGGGAAGCCGCCAGCACTGCCAACAGGCCCATGGCGGCCACGCGCCGACGCAGGGCGAAGCGCCGCGGGGCACTGGGGAGGATGACAGACGTTACCGGCATGATGGCTCCAGGGAGCTGGGAAATTGCCGGCGACTATAGGGAGTGGCAGGTTAAGGGCTGGTGAATGGAATGTGAAAATTTTAGTTGTTGACGGGGCAACACGGCCTGTCAGGCCATGGCACGTTGCAAAAGATGTAGGAGCCGACCTTGGTCGCGACAGGCCGCGCGGGCGGCCGGTGGTGGCCGTTATTGAGTCGCAACCCAGGCACAAACAAGCAGCTTGCACTCTCGTCGCCAACCCGTTGCAAGGCTCTGTAACAGGGTATATACACAGTATTTCAAGCGCATTTTTTGCGCGCCAAAACTGCCCGAGCGAGGATGCCTGAGATGATGACACTGGGACTTTGTTCACTGGAACTACGCAATATCATCGAATGTGCTTTTCTGCCGGACCACTGCACGTGCACCGTGGCACCGGACCAGTCGTTGACCGTGCAGGTCAGTGACCCCGTGACCGGCCATGTGGGCCTGATGGTCACCGGTATTTCGACCGATCGCCTGAACAGCAGCCGGGCCATCTCCGACCTGATTGCCGAACTTCGTCACGAGTTGAAGCACAACCGTCACACCTTCCCTCATGCTCTAGCCAGCTGAGAGCCAGACCGGCGCCGCCCAGCGGCGCCGGGCAAATGATGGCGTTCAGCCACTTTCTTAAATTTTGTTTCATGTGGTTTCATGGAACTTGTCTCTGAAATGTCATGTAACGGATCCGTAATGGCGTCAGTTTTTTAACCGACTCCAACGAGACCCGTGATGATCAAGAAGATAGCCCGTCCCCTGGTAGGCGCCTTGCTGGGCACTGCCGCCCTGGGTGCACACGCCGACTTCATCGACGACAGCCATGCCGACCTGACCCTGCTCAACCGCTACCTGAACCAGCAGGGCAGCGACGTGGTGGGCAGCAACAAGAAGGCCAACAGCGTGCGCGACTGGGGCCAGGGCTTCGAGCTCAACTTCAAGTCCGGCTACACCGAGGGCACCGTCGGCTTCGGCCTGGACCTGCAAGCCTTCTACGGGGTCAAGCTGGACTCCAATTCCCAGCAGGGCAGCATGTTCCCGCTGGATGATGGCAAATCGGCCAACCAGTTCGGCGTGCTGAGCCCGACCTTCAAGATGCGCTTCCTCAAGGACGAACTGCGCGTCGGCACCCTGACCCAGAACAACCCGATGCTGGCCAACACCGACGGCCGTCTGTACCAACAGACCAACACCGGTGCGCAACTGGTTTCCAAGGACCTGGACAACTACATCTTCACCCTGGGCAACATCACCCAGACCAAGATCCGCAACGAAACCGGCGACCAGGACATGATCACCGGCGGTGGTGCGAAGGGCAGCAACCGCTTCAGCTACGGCGGCGCCGACTACACCGGCATCAAGGACACTACGCTGAGCGGCTGGTATTCGAACCTGGCCGACTACTACCAACAGTTCTACCTGGGCCTCAAGCACACCGACCAACTGCCAGTGGGTAGCCTGGCCACCGACCTGCGCGCCTACCGCAGCCTGGGGACTGGCGGCAACGGCGATGGCGACAGCGAATACGGCGCCGCCGGCTACTATGGCGGCACCACCACCAAGGGCCGCATCAACCAGTCGACCTTCAGCATCATGGAAAGCTACAGCCTGATGGGTCACACCTTCGGCCTGGGCGCGCAGAAGAACACCGGCGACAGCGACTTCCCGTACCTGGACTCGGGCCTCAACAGCGGCGATGCCCGCCAGGGCCCTGGCAGCGGCGCGGACACCCCGGCGCTCACCAACCTGCAACTGAACAAGTTCCAGCACGCCGGCGAGCGTACCTTCCTGGCCCTGTACAAGTATGACTTCGGTCAACTGGGCCTCAAGGGCCTGGGCTTCTCGGCGCTGTACGCCCACGGTGACCAGGTCAAGGTCGCCAGTGGTGGCGACAGCGAATGGGAACGCGACCTGGCGCTGAGCTACGTGGTGCCGGACGGTACCCTGAAGGGCCTTGGCGTGACCTGGAAGAATGCCCAGGCCAACCCGAGCATGACCGGCCAGACCCACCAGGACGAGAACCGCTTCTACGTCAGCTACGTGATGCCGCTCTGGTAACAGCCGCGCGGTGACGATGGGGTAAATGCATTGTGGGAGCCGGCTTGCCGGCGAGCTTTGAGGTGTTGCCAAAAGCTCGCTGGCAAGCCAGCTCCCACAGTTTTAGTTTGCAGGGATTCATGGTTAACTCCCTGTCTTTATTCCATATCGCAGAAGGATTCCGTTCATGGCTCAAGTGACGCTCAAAGGCAACCCTGTCCAGGTCAAGGGCGAACTGCCGAAAGTCGGCGCCAAGGCGCCTGCGTTCTCGCTGGTTGCCGGCAACCTGGCTGACGTGACCCTGGCAACGTTTGCCGGCAAGCGCAAAGTGCTGAACATCTTCCCAAGCGTTGACACCCCTACCTGCGCTACCTCGGTACGCAAGTTCAACGCCCAGGCCAACGAACTGGCCAACACCGTGGTGCTGTGCATCTCCGCCGACCTGCCATTCGCCCAGGCCCGCTTCTGCGGTGCCGAAGGCCTGGAAAACGTGCAGAACCTGTCGACCCTGCGTGGCGCCGAGTTCAAGGAAGCCTACGGCGTTGCCCTGGCCGACGGCCCGCTGGCCGGCCTGACTGCCCGCGCCGTGGTCGTGCTGGACGAGAATGACAACGTGCTGCACACCGAGCTGGTCGGCGAAATCGCCGAAGAGCCGAACTACGATGCTGCCCTGGCGGTGTTGAAGTAACACCTTTATAGGTGTAAGCCTCCTGTGGGAGCTGGCTTGCCAGCGAGTTTTTTTAGGCCCCCTAAAAGCTCGCTGGCAAGCCAGCTCCCACAAGGTTGCAGTTACATGCAGTAATAAAGAAACGGCCTGGCATGCTCCAGGCCGTTTTCTTTTGTGGACGAAACGCGGCATAAACCCGTCCTACGTAAATAGCGGGTAAAGGCACTTTGCAATATTCGTAACAATGATTATCGTTCCAGCCTCCCGACACATCCACTTTCAAAAATGGTCGATCATTCCATGCAACCCGCCGGTTCCCGCACCTTTCCCCGTTGGCTGTTCGGCCTGCTGATCCTGATCCTGCTGATTGCCGCGGGCCTGTACTGGCGTGCGCAGCATTCGCCGGCCCAGCAGCATGAGGCCGGCCCGCCCGAGAAAGGCCGGCCCCACGGCGGGCGCCCGGGCGGCAACCCCATGCGCCCAGGCTTCGGCCCGGCCAGCGGGCCTACGCCGGTGCGGGTGGCGCCGGCTACGGTGGGCGACTTCCCGGTCTATTTGAAAGCCCTGGGCACGGTGACCGCCACCAATACCATCAGCGTGCGCAGCCGCGTAGCGGGGGAACTGGTGAAAGTGGCGTTCCAGGAAGGGCAGATGGTCAAGGCCGGCGACCTGCTGGCGGTGATCGACCCGCGTCCGTATGAAATTGCCCTGCAGCAGGCCCAGGGCACGCTGGCCCAGGACCAGTCGCAATTGAAGAACGCGCAGCGCGATCTGCAGCGTTACAAGGAGCTGTTCGCCCAGGACAGCATCGCCAAGCAGACCCTGGATACCGCCGAGGCGCTGGTGGGCCAGTACCAGGGCACGCTGCTCACCGACCAGGCCAACGTCAACAACGCCAAGCTGAACCTGGAGTTCACCCAGATTCGCGCGCCCATCAGCGGCCGCGTAGGCCTGCGCCAGCTGGACGTGGGCAACCTGGTGGCGGCCAACGACACCACTGCCCTGGCGGTGATCACCCAGGTGCAGCCCATCAGCGTGATCTTCACCCTGCCCGAGACCACCCTCGACCCGGTGCTGGCGCGCGTGCGCAGCGGCGCCACCTTGCCGGTCGAAGCCTGGGACCGTGGCGACCGTACTCAGCAGGCGGCAGGTGTGCTGCACAGCATCGACAACCAGATCGACACCACCACCGGCACCCTGAAGTTCAAGGCCTACTTCGATAACAAGGACCTGGCGCTGTTCCCCAACCAGTTCGTCAACGTCCACCTGCTGTCCGACACCCTCAGGAACGTGGTGCTGGCGCCCTCGGCCGCCGTGCAGTTCGGCACCAACGGCACCTTCGCCTATGCGATGGACGGCAATGACAAGGTGCGCATTCGCCAGCTGAAAATCGGCGCCTCCGACGGCAACGTCACCGTGATCGAAGAGGGCCTGGCCAAGGGCGACCGCGTAGTGCTGGAAGGCACCGACCGCCTGCGCGAGGGCAGCAGCGTGGAAGTGGTCAACGACCCGGGCCAGGTGCCCACCAGCCCCGGCGAGCACCTCAAGGGTGAAGACGCCGCCGGCAAGCAGGCCGGCAACGGCCACCGGAGCAAGGCGGGCGTATGAATCTGTCGCGGCTGTTCATCCTGCGTCCGGTAGCCACTACCCTGAGCATGCTGGCCATTATCCTGGCCGGCTTGATTGCCTACCGCCTGCTGCCGGTGTCGGCATTGCCCCAGGTCGATTACCCGACCATCCGGGTCATGACCCTGTATCCCGGCGCCAGCCCGCAAGTGATGACCAGCGCCGTGACCGCGCCGCTGGAGCGCCAGTTCGGGCAGATGCCCGGGCTCACCCAGATGGCGTCCACCAGCTCTGGCGGCGCCTCGGTACTGACCCTGCGCTTCAGCCTCGACATCAACATGGACGTGGCCGAGCAACAGGTGCAGGCGGCCATCAACGCCGCCACCAACCTGCTGCCCACCGACTTGCCGGCGCCGCCGGTGTACAACAAGGTCAACCCGGCCGACACCCCGGTGCTGACCCTGGCCATCAGCTCGAAAACCATGCTGCTGCCCAAGCTCAATGACCTGGTCGACACGCGCATGGCGCAGAAAATCGCCCAGATCACCGGCGTCGGCATGGTTTCCATTGCCGGCGGCCAGCGCCAGGCCGTGCGCATCAAGGTCAACCCCGAAGCGCTGGCTGCGGCGGGGCTTAACCTGGCCGACGTGCGCACGCTGATCGCCGCGTCCAACGTCAACCAGCCCAAGGGCAACTTCGACGGCCCCACGCGCGTGTCGATGCTCGACGCCAACGACCAGATGGTCTCGCCCGAGGAATATGCCAACCTTATTCTCAGCTACCGCAACGGTGCGCCGCTGCGCCTGAAGGACGTGTCGACCATCGTCGACGGCGCCGAGAACGAGCGCCTGGCTGCCTGGGCCAACAAGAACCAGGCCGTGCTGTTGAACATCCAGCGCCAGCCGGGCGCCAACGTCATCGAGGTGGTGGACCGCATCAAGGCAGTGCTGCCTTCGATTACCGACAACCTGCCGGCGGGCCTGGACGTGGCGGTGCTCACCGACCGCACCCAGACCATCCGCGCCTCGGTGGCGGACGTGCAGCACGAGCTGCTGTTCTCGGTAGCGCTGGTGGTGCTGGTGACCTTCCTGTTCCTGCGCCGTTTCAGCGCCACCATCATTCCCTCGGTGGCCGTGCCGCTGTCGCTGATCGGCACGTTCGGCATCATGTACCTGGCCGGTTTCTCCATCAACAACCTGACGCTGATGGCCATGACCATCGCCACCGGTTTCGTGGTGGACGACGCCATCGTCATGCTGGAGAACATCTCGCGGCACATCGAGGAGGGCGAGACGCCGCTGCAGGCGGCGCTCAAGGGCGCCCGGCAGATCGGTTTCACCCTGCTGTCGCTGACCTTCTCGCTGATCGCGGTGTTGATCCCGCTGCTGTTCATGGCCGACGTGGTAGGGCGGCTGTTCCGCGAATTCGCCATTACCCTGGCGGTGGCCATCCTGATTTCGCTGGTGGTGTCGCTGACCCTGACGCCGATGATGTGCGCGCGCCTGCTCAAGCGCGAGCCCAAGCCCGAGGAGCAGACGCGCTTCTACCGCGCCAGCGGCGCCTGGATCGACTGGCTGATCGAAGCCTATGGCCGCAAGCTGCAGTGGGTGCTGCGCCACCAACCGCTGACCCTGCTGGTGGCCGTGGCTACCCTTGGCCTCACCGTGGTTCTTTACATGGTGGTGCCCAAGGGCTTCTTCCCGGTGCAGGACACCGGGGTGATCCAGGGCATTACCGAGGCGCCGCAGTCCATTTCCTTCAGCGCCATGAGCCAGCGCCAGCAGGACCTGGCGGCCATCGTGCTGCAGGACCCGGACGTCGAGAGCCTGTCTTCCTATATTGGCGTGGATGGCGACAACGCCACGCTCAACAGCGGGCGCATGCTGATCAACCTCAAGCCCCTGGGCCAGCGCACGCTCACCGCCAGCCAGGTGATCGCCAACATCCAGCCTGAAGCCGACAAGCTGGTGGGCATGCGCCTGTTCATGCAACCGGTGCAGGACCTGACCATCGAAGACCGGGTCAGCCGCACCCAGTACCAGTTCAGCCTGTCGTCCCCCGACGCCGACCTGCTCAGCCAGTGGAGCGGCAAGCTGGTGGACGCCCTGCGCCAGCAGCCGCAGCTCACCGACGTGGCCAGCGACCTGCAGGACAAGGGCCTGCAGGTGTACCTGGTGATCGACCGCGACCAGGCCAAGCGCCTGGGCGTGAACGTTTCCGACATCACCAACGCGCTGTACGACGCCTTCGGCCAACGGCAGATCTCCACCATCTACACCCAGGCCAGCCAGTACCGCGTGGTGTTGCAGGCCGCCAACGCCTCGGTCATCGGCCCGCAGGCGCTGGAGCAGATCTACGTCAAGAGCACGCCCAGCGACAGCGCCATCAACCAGACGGTGTCCAGCACCCTGACCGGCGCCAGCTCGTCGCTGCCGGTGACCAACAGCACCCAGGTGCGCCTGTCGAGCCTGGCGCACATCGAGCAGCGCCAGGCGCAGCTGGCCATCTCGCACATCGGCCAGTTCCCGGCGGTGATGGTCTCGTTCAACCTGGCGCCGGGCGTGGCCCTGGGCCAGGCGGTAGAGCTGATCGAGCAGGTGCAGCACGACATCGGCATGCCGATTGGCGTACAGACCCAGTTCCAGGGCGCCGCGCAGGCGTTCCAGGCATCGCTGTCGAGCACGTTGCTGCTGATTCTGGCGGCGGTGGTGACCATGTACATCGTGCTGGGTATTCTCTACGAGAGCTACATCCACCCCATCACCATCCTCTCCACGCTGCCATCGGCGGCGGTGGGCGCCTTGCTGGCGCTGCTGCTGAGCGGCAATGACCTGGGCATGATCGCCATCATCGGCATCATCCTGCTGATCGGCATCGTCAAGAAGAACGCGATCATGATGATCGACTTCGCCCTGGACGCCGAGCGCAACCAGGGCCTGGACCCGCAGACAGCCATCTACCAGGCGGCGCTGCTGCGCTTCCGGCCTATCCTGATGACCACCATGGCCGCGCTGTTCGGCGCCGTGCCGCTGATGCTGGCCGGTGGTTCGGGCGCCGAGCTGCGCCAGCCGCTGGGCCTGGTCATGGTGGGCGGCCTGTTGGTGAGCCAGGTGCTGACGCTGTTCACCACACCGGTGATCTACCTGTACTTCGACCGCCTGGCGCGCCGCTGGCGCAAGGCCCCGGCCGCTGAACCGCAGGCGTCGGCATGAACCTGTCCGGCCCGTTCATTCGCCGCTCGGTGGCGACCATGCTGCTCAGCGTCGCGGTGATGCTGCTGGGCGGCGTCAGCTTCGGTTTGCTGCCGGTGTCGCCGCTGCCGCAGATGGATTTCCCGGTGATCGTGGTGTCGGCCAACCTCGCCGGCGCCAGCCCCGAGGTCATGGCGTCGACGGTGGCCACGCCGCTTGAGCGCGCTTTCGGCAGTATCTCGGGCGTCAGCAACATGAACAGCCGCTCCAGCCAGGGCTCCACGCGGGTGATCCTGCAGTTCGACCAGGACCGCGACATCAATGGCGCGGCGCGCGAGGTGCAGGCGGCCATCAACGCTTCGCGGCCGTTGCTGCCCAGCGGCATGCGCAGCATGCCCACCTACAAGAAGGTCAACCCGGCGCAGGCGCCGATCATGGTGCTGTCGCTGACCTCCGACGTGCTGCAGAAGGGCCAGCTCTACGACCTGGCGTCCACCATCCTGTCGCAAAGCCTGTCCCAGGTGGACGGGGTAGGGGAGGTGCAGATCGGTGGCAGTTCGCTGCCGGCAGTGCGCGTCGAGGTGGAGCCCAACCTGCTGAACCAGTACGGCGTGTCGCTGGACGAGGTGCGTACCACCATCGCCAACGCCAACGTGCGCCGGCCCAAGGGGTTCGTCGAAAGCGGCGAGCACAACTGGCAGGTGCAGGCCAACGACCAGCTGGAAAAGGCCAAGGACTACGGGCCGCTGATCATCCGCTACCAGAACGGTTCGGCCCTGCGCCTGAGCGACGTGGCCAAGCTGACCGACGGGGTGGAGGACCGCTACAATGCCGGCTTCTTCAATGATGACTCGGCGGTGCTGTTGGTGATCAACCGCCAGGCCGGCGCCAACATCATCAAGACCGTGGCGCAGATCAAGGCGCAGCTGCCGGCGCTGGAAGCCGTGCTGCCGGCAAGCGTGCGGCTGAACATCGCCATGGACCGCTCGCCGGTGATCACCGCCACCCTGCACGAGGCCGAGAGCACCCTGCTGATCGCCGTGGCGCTGGTGGTGCTGGTGGTATACCTGTTCCTGGCCGACTGGCGCGCTTCGCTGATCCCCACGCTGGCGGTGCCGGTGTCGCTGGTGGGCACCTTCGCCATCATGTACCTGTGGGGTTTTTCGCTGAACAACCTGTCGCTGATGGCGTTGATCCTGGCCACGGGGCTGGTGGTGGACGACGCCATCGTGGTGCTGGAGAACATCTCCCGCCACATCGACGCTGGCATGGCGCCGATGAAGGCTGCCTACAAGGGCGCCCAGGAAGTGGGCTTCACGCTGCTGGCCATGAACGCCTCGCTGGTGGCCGTGTTCATGTCGATCCTGTTCATGGGCGGCATCATCGAGAAGCTGTTCCGCGAATTCTCCATTACCCTGTCGGCGGCCATCGTGGTGTCGCTGCTGGTGTCGCTGACCCTGACCCCGATGCTTTGCGCGCGTTGGCTCAAGCCCCACGTGGCGGGCCGCGAAAGCCGCCTGCAGTACTGGAGCAACCGGGTGCACGACGCCCTGGTGCGCGGTTACGACCGCACTCTGGGCTGGGCCCTGGCGCACCGACGGCTGACGTTGATCAGCCTGGTGATCACCATCGGCGTCAACATCGCCCTGTACGTTGTGGTGCCCAAGACCTTCATGCCCCAGCAGGACACCGGCCAGTTGATGGGCTTCGTGCGCGGCGACGACGGCCTGTCGTTCACCGTCATGCAGCCGAAGATGGAAGCCTTCCGTCGCGCCATCATCGCCGATCCGGCGGTGCTCAGCGTCGCCGGTTTCATCGGCGGCAACAACGGCACCAACAACGCCACCATCCTGGTGCGCCTCAAGCCCATCAAGGAACGCGACGTCAACGCCCAGCAGGTCATCGAGCGCCTGCGCAAGAACCTGCCCAAGGTGCCCGGCGCGCGGCTGATGCTGATGGCCGACCAGGACCTGCAGTTCGGCGGCGCCCGTGACCAGACCACCAACCAGTACCAGTACATTATCCAGAGCGGCGACCTGGCCGCGCTGCGCACCTGGTACCCGAAAATTACCGAAGCCTTCAAGAAACTGCCCGAGCTGACCTCCATCGACGCCCGCGAAGGCCGTGGCGCTCCCCAGGTGACGCTGGTGGTGGACCGCGACCAGGCCAAGCGCCTGGGCATCGACATGAGCACGGTGACGGCGGTGCTCAACAACGCCTACAGCCAGCGGCAGATCTCCACCATCTACGACAGCCTCAACCAGTACGAAGTGGTGATGGAAATCAACCCCAAGTACGCCCAGGACCCGGTCACACTGGACCAGGTGCAGGTGATCAACTCGGCCGGTGCGCGCGTGCCGCTGTCCAGCATTGCCCACTACGAGAACAGCCTGGCCGACGATAGCGTCAGCCACGAAGGCCAGTTCGCCTCGGAAAGCATCTCCTTCGACCTCGCCGAGGGCGTGCCGCTGGACCGCGCCACCGCGGCCATCGAACGCGCCATCGCCTCCCTGGGGCTGCCCGAGGACATCATCGTCAAGGTGGCCGGTACCGGTGATGCCTTCGCCGCCGCGCAGAAGAGCCAGCCGTGGATGATCCTGGGGTCGCTGGTGCTGGTGTACCTGGTGCTGGGCATCCTCTACGAGAGCTACGTGCACCCGCTGACCATTCTGTCCACGCTGCCGTCGGCAGGGGTGGGCGCGTTGCTGAGCATCTACGTCACTGGCGGCGAGTTCAGCCTGATCTCGCTGCTCGGGCTGTTCCTGCTGATCGGCGTGGTCAAGAAGAACGCTATTTTGATGATTGACCTGGCGCTGCAGCTGGAACGCGAGCAGGGCATGGGGCCGTTCGATTCGATTCGCCAGGCCTGCCTGCAACGCCTGCGGCCGATCCTGATGACCACGCTTGCGGCCATCCTCGGCGCGCTGCCGCTGTTGATCGGCGGCACCGAAGGCGCGGAAATGCGCCAGCCGCTGGGCCTGGCCATTATCGGCGGGCTTATCTTCAGCCAGATCCTGACCCTGTACACCACCCCGGTGGTCTACCTCTACCTCGACCGCCTGCGCCACCGGGTCAACCGCTGGCGCGGCGTGTGTACCGATGCATCCCTGGAAACCCCGCTATGAACAAGCCGACCGTGCTGCTGCGCCCCTTGACCTGCCAGATGGCCACCGCCCGTGGCTCGCGCCTGCTCAACCTGGGCCTGAGCGCGCTGATGCTCACTGGCCTGCTGCTGGGCGGCTGCGCCGTGGGGCCTGACTATCAGCGCCCTGGCGTGGCCGCGCCGGCCCAGTTCAAGGAAGCCCAGGGCTGGCGCCAGGCGCAGCCCAGCGATGCCCTGGCGCGCGGTGCCTGGTGGGAACTGTACGGGGACACCCAATTGAATGGCCTGGTGGAACGCCTGAACCACTCCAACCAGACCGTGGCCCAGTACGAGGCCCAATACCGCCAGGCCCAGGCCTTGGTGAAAAGTTCGCGCGGCGCGTTCTTCCCCACCGTCGACCTCAGTGCCAGCAAGACCCGTTCGGCCCAGGGCGCCGGCAGCAGCAGTTCCAGCCTGAGCAGCGCCAGCAGCGGCATCCGCAATACCTACAGCACCCAGGCCAGCGTCAGCTGGGAGGCCGATGTGTGGGGCAAGCTGCGCCGCGGTCTGGAAGCCGACAAGGGCAGCGCCCAGGCCAGCCTCGCCGACCTTGCCGCCATGCGCCTGAGCCTGCAATCGGAGCTGGTGCAGAACTACCTGCAACTGCGGGTCATCGACCAGCAGAAGCGCCTGCTGCAGGCCACGGTGGAAACCTACCAGCGCTCGCTCACCATGACCCAGAACCAGTACAGGGTCGGGGTCTCGGGCGCCGACGCCGTGGCCCAGGCGCAGACGCAGCTGCGCACCACCCAGGCCGACCTGGTGGACCTGGCGTGGCAGCGCGCACAGTTCGAGAACGCTATCGCGGTGCTGATGGGCGTGCCCCCGGCCGACTTCAACCTGGCCGAAAGCCAGGCCATCCCGGCGTTGCCGCAAATTCCCGTGCAGGTGCCATCGCAGTGGCTGGAACGGCGCCCCGACATCGCCGCCGCCGAGCGCTCGGTTATGGCCGCCAACGCCAACATCGGCGTGGCCAAGAGCGCCTACTACCCGGACCTGAGCCTGAGCCTGTCGGGCGGCTACAGCAGCAGCACGTTCGCCAACTGGCTGACCCTGCCCAACCGCTTCTGGTCGGTAGGCCCGCAACTGGCCGGCACCTTGTTCGACGGCGGCCAGCGCTCGGCGGAGGTGGACCGCACCGAGGCAGTCTACGACCAGACCGTGGCCCAGTACCGGCAGACCGTGCTGAACGGCTTCCAGGAGGTGGAAAACTACATGGTCCAGCTCAAGGTCTATGAAGACGAGGCCCAGGTGCGCCAGCAGGCGCTGGAGTCGGCGCGCGAATCCCTGCGCCTCACCACCAACCAGTACAAGGCCGGGCTTATCGCTTACCTGGACGTGGTCACCGTGCAGGCCACCGCTCTGAGCAACGAGCGCAGCGTGCTCAATGTGCTGCAGAGCCGGCTGGTGGCCAGCGTGCAACTGATCGCCGCCCTGGGCGGGGGCTGGGACGGGCAGATGGATTTGAGCCGTGCGCCTTGATGCCGTCCGTCTGAAAGGTTAAGGTCTGCGGCGGCCCTGTACAACGCTGTACAGGCGCCAGACCCTTGTAGAAGCTGGATTGGGTAGTGGCCACGCGATATCGCGTCAAGGCCCCGTAATCAGGCGCTCTTCGCAAGCAAACAAACGTTTAATTGCGTACAATCCCGCGCAGATTTTCCGCAGGGAACGCGTCGGATTTGCAGGTTTAGAGAGTCGCATGCTGATTGGTAGTTATTCCCCCTCCCTGGTTGTCATCTCACTGTGCGTGGCCATGCTGGCCTCTTATACGGCGCTGGATCTGGTCGGCCGCATCGCCACTGCCAAGGGGCGGGCGGTGTACTTCTGGATGGCCGGTGGCTCGCTGTCCATGGGCGTCGGCGTATGGTCGATGCACTTCATCGGCATGCTCGCCTTCAGCCTGCCCATCGCCCTGGGGTACGACCTCAAGCTCACCGCGCTGTCGCTGCTGATTGCCGTGCTGTCCTCGGGCTTTGCCATGTGGCTGGTGAGCCAGCCGCGCCTGCCGTTCAGGCAATTGGCCTTCGGCGCGCTGATCATGGGCAGCGGCATCGCCACCATGCACTACACCGGCATGGCCGCCATGCGCATGACCCCGGGCATTCAGTACGACCCCGTGCTGTTCATCGACTCCATCATCATTGCCATCGGCGCCTCGGCGGCGGCCCTGTACATAGCCTTCCGCCTGCGCCACGCCGCGCCCCACGTGGTGCTGGCGCGCGGCGTGGCCTCGGTGGTGATGGGCATTGCCATCGTCGGCATGCACTACACCGGCATGGCCGCGGCCATGTTCCCCGAGGGCAGCGTCTGCGGTGCAGCGGGCGGCCTGACCGGCAAGGGCCTGGACTACATGGTGCTGATCACCAGCCTGGCGGTGTTGGGCATCACCCTGCTGACCTCGGTGCTGGATGCGCGCATGGAGGCGCGCACCGCGGACCTGGCCAACTCGCTGCGCCTTGCCAACCGCGAGCTGACGCAACTGGCCCTGCACGACAACCTCACCGGGTTGCCCAACCGCGTGCTGCTGGCCGATCGGATCGAGCAGGCCATCCAGCGGGTGGACGAAAGCGGCGGCTGCTTTGCGCTGATGTTCATCGACCTGGACGGCTTCAAACCGGTAAACGACGCCTTTGGCCACTTCACCGGCGACGAACTGCTGCGCGCCGTGGCCCTGCGCCTGCGCGGCAATCTACATGGCCAGGAAACCCTGGCGCGCATCGGCGGCGACGAGTTCGTGCTGCTGGTGGCGCTTGGCGAGCCCAACGACGCCCCCACCGTGGCGGCGCGCCAGGTAGGCCTGATCGCCCAGCCGTTCCGTGTGGCCGAGCAGAACCTGCAGATCTCCGCCAGCATCGGCATCGCCATGTACCCCGGCAACGGCAGTGACCAGCACACCCTGCTGATGAGCGCCGACGCCGCCATGTACCACGCCAAGAGCGCCGGCAAGAACGGCTACAGCTTCTTCGACGGCTCGATGAACACCAACGCCCGCAAGCAGCTGCAACTGTTGCAGGACCTGCGCGTGGCGGTGGAGCGCGGCCAGATGCGCCTGCATTACCAGCCCAAGTTCGAGGCCAGTACCGGCCAGCCGGTGGGCGCCGAGGCGCTGCTGCGCTGGGAGCACCCGGAAATGGGCCTGCTGGCGCCCGACCGGTTCATTGACCTGGCGGAAAAGACCGGGCTGATCATCAGCATCGGCGACTGGGTGCTGGACGAGGCTTGCCGGCAAATGCGCGAATGGGCGTTGCAGGGCTACGGCCATTGGCGCATCGCGGTGAACCTGTCGGCGCTGCAGTTCTGCCACGTGGGCCTTGTGGCCAGCGTCGCGGCAGCGCTGGAACGGCACCAGCTGGCGGCCAACAACCTGACCCTGGAAATTACCGAGACCACCGCCATGAACGACGCCGACGCCAGCATGAGTGTGCTGCGCCAGCTGTCGGACATGGGCGTGGACCTGTCGATCGATGACTTCGGCACCGGCTATTCAAGCCTTATGTACCTCAAGCGCTTGCCGGCCAACGAGCTGAAGATAGACCGCGGCTTTGTCCGCGACCTGGAGCAGGACAGCGATGACGCCGCCATCGTCTCGGCCATCGTCGCCCTGGGGCAGGCCCTGGGCTTGCGCATCGTCGCCGAAGGGGTGGAAACCGATAACCAGCAAGACTTCCTGACCCGCCTGGGTTGTGACTCGTTGCAGGGTTTTCTGCTCGGTCACCCCTTGCCTGCGGAGCGTTTCATGGCGGATATTCACGCGGCCGAAAACGTGCAGCGCGCGTCGGGCACCTGAATTTCGTACAATAGCCAGCGTTCAACCCTGCAATCCCCATGAGGAGTGTACCGAGGTCCATGGATAAAGTTATCGTCATCACCGGCGGCAGCCGTGGCATCGGTGCCGCCACTGCGCGCCTGGCCGCCCGCCAGGGGTATAGCGTGTGCATCAACTACCTGTCCGATGAACAGGCGGCCCAGGCTACCCTTGCCGAGGTCCGCGAACTGGGCGCCCAGGCCATTGCCGTGCGCGCCGACGTCAGCGTCGAGGACGAGGTGGAGCACTTGTTCAGCCGTGTCGATGCCGAGCTGGGCAGGGTGACCGTGCTGGTGAACAACGCCGCGACCGTGGGGCACACTTCACGGGTGGACGAAATGTCCGAATTCCGCCTGTTGAAGCTGCTCAAGAACAACGTTGCCGGCCCCATCCTGTGCGCGAAGCACGCCATCCTGCGCATGTCCACGCGCCATGGCGGCCACGGCGGCAGCATCGTCAACGTCTCCTCGGTGGCCGCGCGCCTGGGTTCGCCCGGCGAGTACGTCGACTACGCAGCTTCCAAGGGCGCGCTCGACACCTTCACCGTGGGCCTGGCCAAGGAATTGGCTGGCGAAAGCGTGCGGGTCAATGCGGTGCGGCCTGGCTACATCTATACCGAGTTTCATGCCCTGAGCGGTGACCCGGACCGGGTGAGCAAGCTGGAGCCGGGGATACCGATGGGGCGGGGTGGGCAACCGCATGAAGTCGCCGAGGCGATTTTGTGGTTGGCGTCCGAGCAGGCGAGTTATACCACTGGTAGTTTCCTTGACCTGGGCGGCGGCCGTTAAGGTGCCGTTGTAGCCGCTGCCGCCAGGCTGCGCTGGCCGGTGCTGCCACCACAACACTCAAGCGAGGCAGCTGTTGCTTCCGTGCGGCCTTTGATCTTGATTGTGGGCCCCATAAAGCGCCAGGGCCGACTGGAGTAATGGATATGTTCGCGGATTCTGTATCCCGCTTCGGCGATTTCGAACATATCCATTTTCGCGGTGCGACCACCGACCGTTTCGGCCTTACGCCGACTCACTTTTTTTCAGACGCCAAAAAAAGTAAGCAAAAAACGCTTGCCCCTGCTTGGGCCCTACGCTGCGCTACGGGTCCCCTCCTTCCGGCATCGCTCAACGGGCAGACGGCACCCGCTATAGAAGCCTGCGGGTTATCGTCTCTTCGGCCTGCGGCCTCGGCCCTTCGGGCAGCCCGTTGATCGACGCCTCCAGTCGGCCCGGGCGCTTTACGGGGCATACAATCAAGATCACAAGCCAGATCAACAGCAGATCAACAGCCAGATCAACAGCTGGATCAAAAGCTGTTGGGTATGAAAAAGCCCCGGGTTCTCATCGAGCCCAGGGCTTTTTCTTGGAGCTTGAAGCTTAGAGCTTGAAGCTGCCCCTCACTTCACCGCTTGTGTACGCATCTGCAGGTAATCCTTCTTGTCCATTTCCTTCGCATCACGCTTGCCCAGATCAGCCATCGGAATCCGGTAGGTTTCCTTCGCCGCGTAAGCTGCAAGGGCGGCAACGATGGTGATGCTGAACGCCATCAGGCCAACGGTCATCGGGATGTTGTCCGAGCCTGGCGGGGCGATGGCGGCGAACAGGGCCGGCAGCAGCGCGGTGATCATGGTGCCGACGTTTTGCGAGATAGCCATGGCCGACACGCGGTAGCGGGTCTGGAACAGCTCTGGGTAGAAGCTTGGGAAGATGGCGTTGTAGCCCTGGTAGACCACGCCCCACATCAGCAGCGACATGGCGAAGGCCATGGGCACGCTATGGATGCTGATGGCGTACAGGTAACCGAAGGCCAGCAACCCTGAGCCCAGCGCGCCACCGATGATCATCGGGCGGCGGCCTACCTTGTCGGACCAGTTGCCCACGAACGGAATCACAGCCACGGCGACGATGTTGCCGATTACCGGGATCCACAGGTACACGCTCTTCGAGAAGCCGATGCCGTAGGCGGGTTGCACCGCATAGGCCGCACCGAAGATGGTGGCCACCACCGGGATCACGTTCATCAGCGCCATGCAGGTCACCAGGCACATGTTGCGCCAGTTGTTCTGGAAGGCTTCGACGATGGGCGCTTTCGGCAGTTCGGTGCTGGCTTCTTCCTTGACGAAGGCCGGGGTCTCGTGGACTTCTTTACGGATGATGTAGCCGGCAATCAGCACCACGGCGCTGAGCAGGAACGGAATCCGCCAGCCCCAGCTGTTGAAGGCCTCGTCAGGCATGAAGTAGGCCAGTGGCAGGAAGATCGCCGCGGCGAAGATCTGCCCGGCCTGCACACCTTGCAGGGTGTAGCTGGCGTAATAGCCCCTTCTGCCGAAGGGCGCATGCTCCATGATCATGGAGCTGGCCCCGGAAATTTCCCCGGCCACCGCGAAGCCCTGGATCAGGCGCAGGATAACCAGCAGAATCGGCGCCAGCATGCCCACTTGCCCGTAGGTAGGCAGCAGGCCAACGGCCATGGTGGCGAAGCCCATCAGGAACATGCACAACAGCAGCACGTTCTTGCGGCCGCGGGTGTCACCCCAGTGGCCGAGGAAGGCCGCGCCGATAGGACGGGCGATGTAACCCACGCCATAAGTTGCCAGCGAGGCGACAATAGCGATTTTCGGGTCTTGGGACGGGAAGAAGATTTGCGGGAATATCAGCGCCGCAGCCTGGGCGTAGATGAAGAAGTCATAGTATTCGAGCGCCGAGCCAATCCAGCCGCTGGCGGTCGCTTTTTTGGTCTGTTGTGAGCCTTGGGACTCGGTGGATACTTGATCCATGGGTGTCTCCGTTGTTTTTATTATAGAGCAATATCGTTTTTGGTAACGCTGGCCATCAGCTGGTCAAGACCAAAACTAACTGGATAGTTAACAAATATCAGCCGCCATGATCCGTGTCAATACGGCAACCCGCCGGGCAGTGCGAACCTGTGCGATTGCCGGTCATTATTATGGCACCTGTGAAATAATTTGTGCAGCGAAACGCACCAGTGGTGCGTCTGGCGCAAGGCTTGGCGCCCGGTTGGTCCGATGGCGCTTGCTTCCAGTAGTGGCACCGCGCTATATGTTCGCCCGGCCCTGCCGATAAAGTGGTTCTGCGACTGTCCGTTCTGTTGGAGCACCTTCTTGAACTTCCCTGTTTTGCCCGACGATTCACGCCTGCCGCCGGGCGAACAGACGGCCGCGTCCATAGAAGCAGTATTGGCCCGCGCCCGCGCCTGGCCCAAGGCGTGCGCCTGGGTGTGGTACCGCGATGGCGCGCCCTTGCACCGGGCGGCCCAGGGCGGCGCGTTCTGCCAGTGGCCGGCAAGCCTGGCCGCAGAGGATTTCGACGCGTTCTGCCGGGCCGAAGGCTTGCACCGCTGGCCCACAGGCCAGGGCGAGCATGCCTTGGGCTGGGTGTTGGCGGCGCGCAGCGAGGCGCACAACCCCAAGCTTGCCGAACTGGCCCGGGAGCTGGGCACCCGGGTGCAAAGCGAGGCGCTGGCGCGGGCGCAGATCACCCAACGCGTGCTGTATGAAATCACCTACCTGGCCAGCTCCACCCGCGACCGCGCGGCGTTCCTGGAGGGGGTGCACCGGCAGTTGGCGACGTTGATCGACGCCGAGAACTTCTACCTGGCGCTTTACGACGCCCAGAACGGCAAGGTGTCGTACCCGTATTACATCGATATCATCGACACTGACGCCATCGAGGCCGAGAGCCACGAATACCTCGACCCCGAGTGCCTGTCCCTGACCGGCTATGTGCTCATCAGTGGCCAGCCGCTGATGGTGGACGCCGCCGGCATGCGCCGCGCCGAGCAGGAAGGGCGCTTCGCGCCGCTGGGCCACCGCCCGGAATTCTGGATGGGCGCACCGCTGAAAAACGCCTCGGACGAGGTGTTCGGCATGCTCGCCATGCAGGTGTATGAAGTGTCGCGCATCTACAGCGCCGAGGACCGCGAGCTGTTCCTGGTGGTGGCCCGCCACGTGGCCATGGCCCTGGACCGCATCCTGCACCGCGCCGACCTTGAGGAAACCGTGTCGCGGCGCACCCAGGAGCTGTCCGAGCTCAACGACGCGCTGCGCCAGGAAGTGGTCGAGCGCGAGCGCGCCGAGCACCTGCACAGCGCACTGTTCCAGATCGCCGAGCTGTCCAGCCAGCCGGGGGACATGGCAGAGCTGTTCCAGAGCCTGCACAGCATCGTCGGCGACCTGCTGTTCGCGCGCAATTTCTATATCGCTCTGTTCGAAGTGTTCACCGGCGAGGTGACGTTCCCTTATTACATTGACGAACAGAGCGCCGCCATCCCGCCGCCGCGTCGTGGCCAACGCGGCCTGACCGAATACGTGATCCGCCAGCGGCGGCCGTGCCTGATCGACTACGACGACGCCAGCGCCCTCATGGCCAGTGGCGAGATCACCCACAACCCCGGGCCCATCCGCTCGCAGTCGTGGTTGGGCATCCCGCTGTTCGAAGGCACCCAGGTGCGCGGCGTGCTGGTGGTGCAGAGCTATTCGCCGGTCATCCGCTACAGCCAGCGCGATCAGGAGTTGCTGACCTTCGTTTCGCGCCACATCGACACCGCGCTGTCGCGGCGCAGCGCTGCCGAGGCGGTGCATGCCGCGAACCTGATGCTGGAGGCGCGGGTGCAGAGCCGCACCCGCGAACTGGACCACGCCAACGCCAAACTGCAGCACGAAAACGCCCACGACGCACTGACCGGGCTGCCCAACCGCAGCCAATTGCAGCAGCGCCTGCAACAGGCCTGGGGCGATTTCTGCGAGCAGCAGCAGCCGCTGGTGGTGATGTTCATCGACCTGGACCGCTTCAAGATGGTCAACGACAGCCTCGGCCACCATTTTGGCGACCTGCTGCTGACCCAGGCCGCCACGCGCCTGCGCAACTGCCTGCGCCAAGCCGACCTGCTGGCACGCCTGGGCGGCGACGAGTTCGCCGTGCTGGCGCCCAGCGCCGACCTGGACGTGGCGGTGGACATTGCCGAGCGCATCCTGCTGGCCTTCGACCTGCCGTTCAATATCGACGGGCACGGCGTGTTTTCCTCGTGCAGCATCGGCATCGTCAGCGCCGACGCGCAGTTCCACCATGAGCCGGCGGACCTGCTGCGCGACGCCGACACCGCCATGTACCGGGTGAAAAATGCCGGCCGTGACAGCTTCGCCGTGTTCAACCAGCAGGTGCGCCGCGAGGTCACCGACCAGATGGAACGCGAGGGTGCATTGCGCAACGCGCTCAAGCGCGATGATGAACTGCTGGCGTATTTCCAGCCCATAGTCAGCGTCGAGACCGGCGCGGTGGTGGCCCTGGAAGCCCTGATTCGCTGGCGCCAGACCGATGGCCGCATCACCGCCCCGGGGCATTTCCTGCCGGCGCTGGAAGGCCTGCGCCTGATTGGCCGGCTGGACCTGTACATGCTCAACCGCATCGCCGGCATCCTGGCGCAACCCGAGCATGCGCATTGGCCGCCGGTGCACGTCAACTGTTCAAGCTACAGCATCACCCGCCCCGAATTTGCCAGCGAAGTGTTGGCCCTGCTCCAGCGCCATGGCATCGCCGCCCACCGCCTGTGCCTGGAGCTGACCGAAGGCGGCCTGGTGGCCGAGCCCGAGCGCGCCCGCCAGACCATGCAGCAACTGGCCGAGCACGGCCTGAGCGTGATGCTCGACGACTTCGGCGCCGGCTTCTCCTCGCTCAGCTACGTGCACCAATACCGTTTCAGCGGCCTGAAGATCGACAAATCCTTCATCCTCGAATTGACCGCCAGCGAGCGCAGCCGCGCCATCGTCCGCGCCATCGTGCGCATGGCCGATTCGCTGGGGTTGCCGGTGGTGGCGGAAGGGGTCGAGGACGAGGCCACCTTGCAGTTGCTCAAGGAAATGGGCGCGTCGCAGGCACAGGGGTATTACTTTGCACGGCCGATGGCGATGGAGTTGCTGGAGTTGCCACGATGAGGCAGTTGCGGATGTTAGACTGATCATACCGAGCCGCCCAAAGGAACGTTTGCCATGCGCCCATCCGATGCCCTTCTCAACAAGGAAGCTGCCGTCCGCGAGGTCGTGGGGCGTTTCCGCACCGCCAATCCACGTGTTTTTGGCTCTGTGCTGCAAGGTACCGACCAGGACGGCAGTGACTTGGACCTGCTGGTAGATGCGTTGCCGGGTGCAACCCTGTTCGACCTGGGTGGCCTTCAGGCCGAATTGGAAGACTTGTTGGGGGTGGCGGTCGATGTGCTCACACCGGGTGATCTCCCGATCAAATTCAGGGAGCGAGTAGTCGCTCAGGCACGCCCGGTATGACCGAGCAACGGCTTGATGAATACCTCGGGCCGCCTGAATTCGTCGCCGCACACCCCCAGGTACCTTGGCGCAGTATGAGGACGATGCGCAACCGCATCGCCCACGGATACTTTGACATCAACCTTGAAATCGTCTGGCAGACGGTGAAGTCCGCGCTCCCGGATTTGCTTGACGTGCTGCCAGCGCAGGGCCACCACTGACGCCGCCTGCGGCAGCTGCTACAGGGGCGCGCGGAACCCGCCGGTCGCGTCGTCTGCATCGCGGCCAAGGCCGGCTCCTACCACGCACGCGGTAGGAGCCGACCTTGGTCGCGATGCAGGCATCGCGGTTTCCGTACCAGCAACTGTCTTGTGGGAGCTGGCTTGCCAGCGGTTTTTATGGCCCCAACAGCTCGCTGGCAAGCCAGCTCCCACAGGATGTAGCAGCGGCGGGGCGGCCATCCGCCGCAGGCCGCGTCACGGGCGACGGCAATCATTCCCATTAGACCGCAACCTTCGCGCGCGCGTAGCATCCGTGCGGCCACCGGCTAGGCTGAAAAGGCTTCCCCGTGTCGGCCCCTTCACCCAATCGGAATACGCCTAATGGAAGAGAACCGCCGGCCCATCAGCACCCGCTCTGCGGGTTGGGCCAAGCGCATCACCGAGGTGCTGGTGCGCAGCAATATTTCCCCCAACCAGATCTCCGTGGCCAGCATCGGCTTCGCGCTGCTGGGCGCGGTGGCGCTGCTGGTGGATCACGGGGTGCTCGGCTCGCTGCTGTGCATCGTTGGTATCCAATTGCGCCTGTTGTGCAACCTGTTCGACGGCATGGTGGCGATCGAGGGTGGCAAGAAGTCCGACATCGGCGTGCTGTACAACGAATTCCCCGACCGCATCGCCGACAGCCTGCTGATCGTTGCGCTGGGCTACGCCAGCGGTTACCCCGACCTGGGCTGGTTCGCAGCACTCGCTGCGGCGCTGACCGCCTACGTGCGGGTTTTCGGCGGTTCGCTGGGGCTGGCGCAAAGCTTCATCGGCCCCATGGCCAAGCAGCACCGCATGGCCACCATGACGGCCGGCCTGGCGGTGAACTTGCTTGAGCAGGTTTCCCTGGGCACGCGCTATGCGCTGGCCATCAGCCTGTGCCTGATCGCGGTGGGCGCCGTGGCCACCTGCGTGACGCGCACGCGGGTCATTGCCCGCCAGTTGCAGGAGACGCCCCATGTGGATCAGTAACGCCCTGATTGCTTTCCTGCGCCTGTTGATCGGCGCCAGCGCCCGCTGGGAAAGCCCGCCTGACCTCAGCCGGCAGCGCATCTATTACGCCAACCACACCAGCCATCTCGACACCCTGGCCATCATCGCCGCCTTGCCGCGTGAAGCGCGGGTCAACGTCAAGCCCGTGGCAGCGGCGGATTACTGGGGCAAGAATCGCTTCCTGGCCTACATCTCGCAAAAAGGCCTCAACGCGGTGCTGATCGACCGCCACCCCGAAACCGGCAAGAACGTGCTGGAGCCGATTTTCGAAGTGGTGCAGGCGGGCCACTCGATCATCTTCTTCCCTGAAGGCACGCGTTCGGCGCAGAGCCTGCCGGGTGAATTCAAATCCGGCCTGTACCGCATGGCCGAGCGTTTCCCCGACGTGGAACTGGTGCCGATCTACCTGGAAAACCTGCATCGTTCCATGCCCAAGGGCAAGCACGTGCCACTGCCTATCCTCTGCACCATCCGCATCGGCAACCCGCTGCCGCGCATCGCCGGTGAAGACAAACAGACCTTCCTTGCCCGCGCGCGGGACGCCATCGTGAGGCTTGCGGCATGACCGTTCAGGACAAATTCATGTGGTTCTTCGGGGCCATCGCCGGGTTGCTGGTGCTGGCGTCGCTGATTGGCTGGGTGTTGGCCAAGCGCGCCAGTTCGGATTCGTCGCGCGCCACCATCGATAACCTCAACCAGCGGGTCAATGCCTGGTGGGGCATGGTGGTGGTGTTTTTCGTTTCCTACCAGCTGGGTGGTAACGCCACCGTGGTGCTGTTCAGCTTCATCTCGCTGTTTGCGTTGCGCGAGTTCATCACCCTGACGCCCACCCGGCGGGGCGACCACAACGCCTTGTTCGCTGCGTTTTTCATCCTGATCCCCTTGCAGTACATCCTCATCGGCACCCACTGGTATTCGTTGTTCACGCTGCTGGTGCCGGTGTACGCCTTCCTGCTGCTGCCGGCCATCGCCGTGCTCAGCCAGGACACCGAGGCGTTCATGGAGCGTACGGCGAAGATCCAGTGGGGGGTGATGATCTGCGTGTACTGCATCAGCCATGCGCCGGCGCTGCTGCTGCTCGACCTTGAAGGCTTTCGGGGGCAGAACGCGTTGCTGCTGTTCTACCTGATGTTCGTGGTGCAGATGAGTGACGTGTTGCAGTACGTCTTCGGCAAGCTGTTCGGCAAACGCAAGGTGGCACCGCTGGTCAGCCCGTCGAAAACCGTCGAAGGCCTGGTGGGGGGCGGCCTGGCGGCGACACTGGTGGGTGGCTGCATGTTCTGGATGACGCCGTTCAGCTTCTGGCAATCGCTGCTGATGTCGCTGGTCATCGTGGTGATGGGTTTCATTGGCGGCCTGGTGATGTCGGCAATCAAGCGCAGCCTCAGTGCCAAGGACTGGGGCACCATGATCAAGGGCCATGGCGGCATGCTCGACCGCATGGACTCGGTGTGTTTCGCAGCTCCCATCTTCTTCCACCTCACGCGCTACTTCTTCTCGGCGTAGCAGCTGCCGAAGGCTGCGTCCGGCCGGGGACGCAGCCTTTGGCAGCTGCTACGGTGCTGGCTCAGATAAGCGAGCCGGGCACGCTGGCCTTGACGTGATGGCGGCCGTCCACCGCGCCGGCCACGGTCAAGGCATCGGCCTCGGCCTCGGTGATGGGCACGCGGTGGCCATTCAGCTCGGCGATGGACATGCGCAGCTGGTCGTCGGTGGTAATGCGCACGTCGGTCGCCAGGCCTTCGCAACGCATGTCGGCCTCGACCAGGGTGCAGCGTTGGGTCTGGGCGTTGATTTCCACGGACATGGCTCCTCTCCTTGTTCTGTTGGGCACTCAAGGGTTTGACAACTGCCTTGCAGCGCAGGCCCATCACGCTGATCAACGGTCAGGCCCGGCACTTCCATGACATTCGTGGGGTCAATAGCTCACCTCCCCCCGCAAAGGCTCACCCCATGAACGCCTGGTGGCACGAAGCCTGGAACACCCTGGTCGCCGAATTCGCCGACATCACCGATGCCTCGCAACTGACCCGCGTCGCCGTGCGCCTGCTGATGGCCGGCGTGTTGGGTGGCATTCTTGGTTTCGAGCGCGAACACAAGGGCAAGGCTGCCGGTGTGCGCACGCACATGCTGGTGTCCCTGGGCGCCGCGCTGTTCATCCTGGTGCCGCAAATGGCCGGCGCCGACCCGGCGGCCATCAGCCGGGTGGTGCAGGGGCTGGTCGCCGGTATCGGTTTCCTGGGGGCAGGGACGATTCTCAAGGGCCATGCCGAGGACGCCCATCACGTGAAGGGCCTGACCACTGCCGCGGGGCTATGGATGACGGCGGCCATCGGCGTGGCGGCCGGCATGGGCCGTGAGGCCACGGCGGTGCTGAGCACGGTGCTGGCGCTCGGCGTGCTGGGGCTCATGCCGATGGTGGTGGGGCGGTTCGAAGACAAGGATCCGCCACCCCGCGACCGGTAACGCGGGAAAAAAATCATGACCCAACGGTCACGCTTATTCCCTGCGCATCTATGCTCTCTAGTCGCTATCGCGAATAAATCCGTTCATAGCTGCGCGGGCGGCTCCTGGCTGGGTGGATCGCCCACGGTAGGCGGCACGGTAGGCTTCACCGGCAGTTCATCCGGGTCCACGTTAGGGTCGGGCGGCGGCAGGGTCGGGTCGTCGATATTGGGGTCCGGCGTTTCGGCGGGGATAGGGATATTCATGGGGTTCCTCGCAGTTTTGGGGGCACTCAAGGATCTGGACAGCAGGCAGCCGCCGATGACTCCCGGGCATCACTGCTGCTGAACTTTCAGAACCCCCATGGCTCGGAACTTAAGTCAGGCGTTGGCACCCCTGTGCCGGCGTTAACGGTAATGGATGAGCGTCCTTGGGGCGTGGAGGAGATGCTCGATGACCGCGGATCAACCCTTCGAAACCGGCCAGGCGGCCGAGCAGAGCAACGAGCAGGCGCTGAGCCTGTCCCAGGCCCTGCTGTTGCCACGAATCGTGATCGAAAACACCACGCCCGCCATCGACGGCGGCCACTTTGCGGTGAAGGCCGTCACCGGCCAGAGCCTGACGGTGAGTAGCAAGGTCTACGCCGACGGCCACGACAAGCTGGCCGTGGTGCTGCGTTGGCGCGCGCTGGGTTCGGACAGCTGGCACAGCGTGGGCATGAAGGACCTGGGCAACGACAGCTGGCAGGGCCAGTTCAGTGTCAGCCAGGTGGGCCGCCATGTGTTCAGCATCGAGGCCTGGATCGACCAGTTCGCCACCTACCGCTACGAGCTGGAAAAGAAGTACGCCGCCGGCGTGCCCATCGGCCTGGAGCTTGAAGAAGGCCGCCTGCACCTGGTGCACAGCGCCGAGAAAAGCGAAGAAGGCCTGCGCCGCCAGCTGATGCACATTCATGACCAGTTCCAGGCGCTGGACCAGGACGGCCAGGTGGCGCTGCTGCTGCAGAAGGACACCGCCGCGCTGATGAACCTCGCCGACCCCCGGGCCTACCTCAGCAAGAGCCAGCTGTTCCCGGTGGAAGTGGAACGCGAGCGCGCCCAGTTCGCCAGCTGGTACGAGCTGTTCCCGCGCTCGATCACCGACGACCCGGCCCGCCACGGCACCTTCGATGATGTGCATGGCCGCCTGCCGATGATCCGCGACATGGGCTTCGATGTGCTGTATTTCCCGCCCATACACCCCATTGGCCGCAAGCACCGCAAGGGCCGCAACAATTCCCTGGAGGCCGGCCCGGACGACCCCGGCAGCCCGTACGCCATCGGCAGCGCCGACGGCGGCCACGACGCCATTCACCCGCAGCTGGGCAGCCGCGAGGACTTCCGCCGGCTGGTGGCCGCTGCCGCCGACCACGGCCTGGAGATTGCCCTCGACTTCGCCATCCAGTGCTCCCAGGACCACCCGTGGCTGGTGGAGCACCCGGGCTGGTTCAGCTGGCGCCCGGACGGCACTATTCGCTACGCGGAAAACCCGCCGAAGAAATACCAGGACATCGTCAACGTCGACTTCTATGCCGCCGACGCCATCCCCAGCCTGTGGCTGGCCCTGCGCGACGTGGTGGTGGGCTGGGTGGAAGAGGGCGTGAAGATTTTCCGCGTCGACAACCCGCACACCAAGCCGCTGCCATTCTGGCAGTGGCTGATCGAGGACGTGCGCCGCGAATACCCCGACGTGATGTTCCTCGCCGAGGCCTTCACCAAGCCGGCGATGATGGCGCGGCTGGGCAAGGTCGGTTACTCGCAGAGCTACACCTATTTCACCTGGCGCAACACCAAGGCCGAGCTCACCGAGTATTTCACCCAGCTCAACCAGCCGCCGTGGTCCGACTGCTACCGGCCGAATTTCTTCGTCAACACGCCGGACATAAACCCCTTCTTCCTGCATGAGTCCGGGCGTGCCGGCTTCCTCATCCGTGCCGCCCTGGCCACCATGGGCTCGGGGCTGTGGGGCATGTATTCGGGCTTCGAGCTGTGCGAGTCGGCGCCCATTCCCGGCAAGGAAGAGTACCTGGACTCGGAGAAGTACGAGATACGCCCGCGCGACTACAACGCGCCGGGCAACATCATCGCCGAGATCGCCCAGCTCAACCGTATCCGCCGGCAGAACCCGGCGCTGCAGACGCACCTGGGCCTGGAAATCTTCCAGTGCTTCAACGACAACATCCTCTACTTCGCCAAGCGCACCGCCGACCGCCGCAACTACATTCTGGTGGCCGTCAGCCTTGACCCGCACAACGTGCAGGAAGCGCATTTCGAGCTGCCGTTGTGGGAGCTGGGCCTGGACGACAGCGCCGCCACCGCCGGTGAAGACCTGATGACCGGCCACCGCTGGACCTGGTACGGCAAGACCCAGTGGATGCGCCTCGACCCCGGCTACCAGCCATTCGGCATCTGGCGCATCAGCGCGGCGCTCTGAAAAGGACCTGACCCATGGCGAAGAAACCCCGCACGGCCGCGTTCATCAACGACCCCCTGTGGTACAAGGACGCGGTCATCTACCAGGTGCACGTTAAGTCGTTCTTCGACTCCAATAACGACGGTATCGGCGATTTTCCCGGGCTGATCGAAAAGCTCGACTACATTGCCGAGCTGGGTGTGAACACCATCTGGCTGCTGCCGTTCTACCCCTCGCCGCGCCGTGACGACGGCTACGACATCGCTGAGTACAAGGCCGTAAGCCCCGACTACGGGACCATGGCAGACGCCCGGCGCTTCATCGCCGAGGCCCATGAGCGCGGCCTGCGGGTGATCACCGAGCTGGTCATCAACCACACCTCCGACCAGCACCCCTGGTTCCAGCGCGCCCGCCACGCCAAGCCCGGGTCGCGGGCACGGGACTTCTACGTGTGGTCGGACACCGACGACAAGTACGACGGCACCCGGATCATTTTCCTCGACACCGAAAAGTCCAACTGGACCTGGGACCCGGTGGCCGGCCAATACTTCTGGCACCGTTTCTACTCGCACCAGCCGGACCTCAACTTCGACAACCCGCAGGTGATGAAAGCGGTGCTGGGGGTGATGCGCTATTGGCTGGACATGGGCATCGACGGCCTGCGCCTGGACGCCATTCCGTACCTGATAGAGCGCGACGGCACCAACAACGAGAACCTGCCCGAGACCCACCAGGTGCTCAAGCAGATCCGCGCCGAGATCGACGCCCACTACCCCGACCGCATGCTGCTGGCCGAGGCCAACCAGTGGCCCGAGGACACCCAGCTGTACTTCGGCGACGTCAAAGGCGACGACGGCGACGAGTGCCACATGGCTTTCCACTTTCCGCTGATGCCGCGCATGTACATGGCCGTGGCCCAGGAAGACCGCTTCCCCATCACCGACATCCTGCGCCAGACCCCGGAAATTCCGCGCAACTGCCAGTGGGCGATTTTCCTGCGCAACCACGATGAACTGACCCTGGAAATGGTCACCGACCGCGAGCGTGATTACCTGTGGAACTATTACGCCGCCGACCGCCGCGCACGCATCAACCTGGGCATCCGCCGGCGCCTGGCGCCACTGCTTGAGCGGGACCGGCGGCGCATCGAACTGCTCAACAGCCTGCTGCTGTCCATGCCGGGCACGCCCACCCTGTATTACGGCGACGAAATCGGCATGGGCGACAACATCTACCTGGGCGACCGCGACGGGGTGCGCACGCCCATGCAATGGTCCATCGACCGCAACGGCGGTTTCTCCCGCGCCGACCCGGCCAGCCTGGTGCTGCCGCCGATCATGGACCCGCTGTACGGCTACCAGTCGGTGAACGTCGAGACCCAGTCCAACGACCCTCACTCGCTGCTGAACTGGCACCGCCGGCTGCTGGCCGTGCGCAAGCAGCAGAAGGCCTTCGGCCGCGGCACGTTGAAGATGCTTTCGCCCAGCAACCGCCGCATCCTGGCCTATATCCGCGAATACACCGGGCCCGATGGCAAGACCGAGCTGATTCTGTGCGTGGCCAACGTGTCGCGCGCAGCCCAGGCCGCCGAGCTGGACCTGTCGCAGTACGCCGGCATGGTGCCGGTGGAAATGCTCGGCGGCAGCGCGTTCCCGCCCATAGGCCAACTGAACTTTCTACTGACGCTGCCACCTTATGGTTTCTACTGGTTTTTGCTGGCGTCCGCCGCGCAAATGCCCAGCTGGCACGTGGAGCCGGCGCAGCCGTTGCCCGATTTCCTCACCCTGGTGTTGAAGAAACGTATGGAAGAGCTCCTGGAAGAACCGTCGCGCAGCAGCCTGGAGAACAGCGCGCTGCCCCAATACCTGCCTAAACGCCGCTGGTTCGCCGGCAAGGACAGCGCCATCGAACAGGTTCGCATTGCCTACGGCGTGCGCTTCGGCACGCCCACCGCCCCGGTGTTGCTCAGCGAAATTGAAGTGCGCAGTGGTGGCACCGTCAGCCGTTACCAATTCCCCTTTGGCCTGCTGGGCGAAGACCAGCCCAGCAGTGCGCTGCCGCACCAGCTGGCGCTGTCACGGGTGCGGCGCAACCGCCAGGTGGGGCTGATCACCGATGCCTTCGTGCTGGAAAGCTTCATTCGCGCGGTGGTGCAGGGCCTCAAGGCCAACACCGTGCTTACCTGCGACGAAGGCGAAATCCGCTTCGTGCCCACGCCAGAGCTGGAGCGCCTGAACCTTGCGGACGAGCCGGAGATTCGCTATTTGTCGGCCGAGCAGTCCAACAGCTCGGTGGTGGTCGGTGGCAGCATGGTGCTGAAAATGATCCGCAAGGTCAGCGGCGGCATCCACCCGGAGCTGGAAATGGGCGCCTACCTGACCGCCGCCGGTTTCGCCAACATCTCGCCGCTGCTGGGCTCGGTGAGCCGCGTGGACGCCGAGGGCCTGCCGCACCTGCTGATGATTGCCCAGGGCTACCTGAGCAACCAGGGCGACGCCTGGGCCTGGACCCAGAACAACCTGGAACGGGCGGTGCGCGATGAAATGGCCATGGCCCGTTCCGACCAGGAAAAACACTACAACGCCCTGGGCGAGCTGGCCGATTTCGCCAGCCTGCTGGGCCAGCGCCTGGGCGAGATGCACCAGGTACTGGCAGCGCCCACCGACAACCCCGACTTCAAGGCCAGCCCCAGTGGCAAGGCCGACGGCCAGGCCTGGAACGCCAGCGTCAGCGGCCAGTTGAAGCGCGCGCTGCAGCTGCTGGAACAGCACTACGACGAATTGGTGGAGGACGACCGCGGGCTGGTGGACGAGTTGCTGCAGCAGCGCGAATCGCTGCTGGCGCACATCAATACCCTCAGCCAGCAGGCCGTGGGTGGGTTGATCATGCGCGTGCATGGCGACCTGCACCTGGGCCAGGTGCTGGTGGTGCAGGGCGACGCCTACCTGATCGACTTCGAGGGCGAACCGGCACGGCCGCTGGACGAACGTCGGGGCAAATACAGCCCGTACAAGGACGTCAGTGGCGTGCTGCGTTCCTTCGACTACGCTGCCGCCATGGCCATGCGCGGCGCCGAGGAAGTGGACGACTCGGTGGAAGCCGAACAGGCCCGCCAGCGCGTCGCCAAACGCTATTTGCATGAAGCCCGGCACGCCTTTATCGAGGCCTACGGGTTGGCCACGGCCAGCCTGGCCCACGCCTGGCAGCACAGCGACGGCGAACGCGCCGCGCTGGAGCTGTTCAGCCTGGAGAAGGCCTGCTACGAAATCGCATACGAAGCCGAGAATCGCCCGGGTTGGCTGGCCGTGCCTTTGCATGGGCTATTCGGGTTACTGAGTACCAGGGGAGAGTAGTCAATGAACGCGCACAAGGAACAGGGCAAGGTCGGGGCTTTTCCGCACAAGGCGGACATCGAGGCGCTGATCCGTGCCGACCACCGCGACCCGTTCGCGGTACTGGGCCCGCACCCGGACGGTGCGGGCGGGCAATATATTCGTGCCTACCTACCTAATGCCCTTAGCGTGCAAGTGCTCGACAAGGACAGTCAGCAGGAACGTGGCGCGTTGGAACAGGGCGAGGTGCCCGGTTTCTTCGTCGGCCATTTCCACGATCAACGTCCGTACCTGTTGAAGGTGCAATGGGCGGGCGGCGAGCAGGTCAGCGAGGACCCCTACAGCTTTGGCGAGCTGCTGGGGGAGATGGACCTCTACCTGTTTGCCGAGGGCAACCACCGTGACCTCAGCAGCGCGCTGGGCGCGCAGTGCGTGACCGTCGACGGCGTCGAAGGCGTGCGCTTCTCGGTGTGGGCGCCCAATGCCCGGCGGGTGTCGGTCGTGGGTGACTTCAACATCTGGGACGGCCGCCGCCACCCCATGCGCCTGCGCCATCCTTCGGGGGTGTGGGAGATTTTCGTGCCGCGCCTGCAGCCGGGCGAGACCTACAAGTATGAGGTGCTGGGCCAGGAAGGGGTGCTGCCGCTCAAGGCCGACCCGCTGGCGCTGAGCACCGAGCTGCCGCCGTCCACCGCCTCCAAGGTGGCGCGGCCGCTCAGCTACCAGTGGGGCGATGACGACTGGATGCAGCGCCGCGGCGAACACCATGGCATCGACAAACCGCTGTCGATCTACGAGCTGCACGCCGGTTCGTGGCAGTGCGAAGTCAACGAAGAAGGCGGTATCCGCGCCTACAACTGGCACGAACTGGCCGAGCGCCTGGTGCCTTATGTGCAGCAGTTGGGCTTCACCCACATCGAGCTGATGCCGATCATGGAGCACCCGTTCGGCGGCTCGTGGGGCTACCAGCCGCTGTCACAGTTCGCACCGTCCTCGCGCTACGGCTCGCCGGAAGATTTTGCCGCCTTCATCGACGCCTGCCACAAGGGCGGCATTGGCGTGATCCTCGACTGGGTGCCGGCGCATTTCCCTACCGACACCCACGGCCTGGCGCGCTTCGATGGCACCGCGCTGTACGAATACGACAACCCGCTGGAAGGCTTCCACCAGGACTGGGATACGCTGATCTACAACCTGGGCCGCACCGAGGTGCACGGCTTCATGCTGGCTTCGGCGTTGCACTGGCTCAAGCATTTCCACGTTGATGGGCTGCGCGTGGATGCGGTGGCCTCAATGCTGTACCGCGACTATTCGCGCAAGGCCGGGGAGTGGATTCCGAACCGCTACGGCGGCCGCGAGAACCTGGAGGCCATCGACTTCCTGCGCCACCTGAACGACGTGGTGGCCCTGGAAGCCCCCGGCGCGCTGGTGATCGCCGAGGAATCCACGGCCTGGCCGGGCGTGAGCCAACCTACTCAGCAGGGCGGCCTGGGCTTTGCCTACAAATGGAACATGGGCTGGATGCACGACACGCTGCACTACATCCAGAACGACCCGATCCACCGTACCCATCACCACAATGAAATGAGTTTCGGGCTGATCTACGCCTATTCCGAGCATTTCATCCTGCCCATTTCCCATGATGAGGTGGTGCACGGCAAGCATTCGCTGATCGACAAGATGCCCGGCGACCGCTGGCAGAAGTTCGCCAACCTGCGCGCCTACCTGACGTTCATGTGGGCGCACCCGGGCAAGAAACTGCTGTTCATGGGCTGCGAGTTCGGCCAGTGGCGCGAGTGGAACCACGACAGCGAGCTGGACTGGTACCTGCTCAAATACACCGAACACTTGGGTGTGCAGAAGCTGGTCAGCGACCTCAACCGGCTGTACCGCGAGTACCCGGCCCTGCACCAGCAGGACTGCGTGCCGCAGGGTTTCCAATGGCTGATCGGTGACGACGCGGCCAACAGCGTGTTCGCCTGGTTGCGCTGGAGCAAGGCGGGCGAGCCGCTGCTGGTGGTGGCCAACTTCACCCCGGTGCCGCGCAACGGTTACCGCATCGGCGTGCCGTTTGCCGAGCGTTGGGAAGAGGTGCTCAACAGCGACGCCGAGATCTATGCCGGTTCCAACGTTGGCAACGGTGGCGCGGTGACTACCGAGGCGGTGCACAGCCATGGGCAGCCGCTGTCGCTGTCGCTGGATTTGCCGCCGCTGGCGGTGCTGATCCTGCGGCCGGTGTAACCTCGGACGCAGCCTTGAACCCGCGTAGCAGCTGCCGCCAGGCGGCGTCCGGCTGCGGCGCGGTATGCCTGGGAATGCGCGGCGCTTGCGGACGCGGCCTTCGGCCGCTGCTACGGCTACGGGTGCGGAGGGGGCGACTGCTGTGGCCGCTGCCGCCAAGCTGCGCAGGGCCTGGCGTGCACTGAAGATTTTCAGCGTGGAAAAGGGCCAGCGCAGCCTGCGGCAGCGGCTACACCGAACCCGCGTAGCAGCTGCCGCCAGGCGGCGTCCGGCTGCGGCGCGGTATGCTGGGGAATGCGCGGCGCCTGCGGACGCGGCCTACGGCCGCTGCTACGGGGGCGGTGGGCGCGACTGCTGTAGCCGCTGCCGCCAGGCTGCGCTGGCCCCGGCGTGCACTGGAAATTTTCAGCGTGGAGAAGGACCAGCGCAGCCTGCGGCAGCGGCTATACCGAACCCGCGTAGCAGCTGCCGCCAGGCGGCGTCCGGCTGCGACGCGGTATGCTGGGGAATGCGCGGCGCCTGCGGACGCGGCCTACGGCCGCTGCTACGGGACCCCGTGTACCTCGTCGATCGCGGCGCCTGCATCGCGGCCAAGGCCGGCTCCTACCACGAACGGCGTAGGAGCCGACTTTAGTCGCGATGCAGACGACGCCGTTTCAAAACAGTTGCTGCTACGCAGGCCGCGTCACGGCTCACCAGCGTACCCGCACACCCAAGTCGCCAATCAACCCATTCAGGTCATTCTGGTCGCTGGGGCTGCTGTAGTCGGCCGTCACGAAGAAACTCACCGTGGGCGTCATGCGCGCCACCAGGCCCAGTCCTACTTCGATAGAGGATGAGTTGCGGCTGCTGCTGATCTTGTCCACTTGCGCCAGGGCGATAGTGTTGTCGTTGTTGAAGGTGTACGTCAGGCTGGTGCGCAGGAAGGGCTCGACGGTGGTGCTGCCCAATTGGTAATGCCCTGCCAGCCGAGCCCCTACGCGGCCGCTCCAGCTGGGTTCGCTGTCACTGCCTTGCAGGCGTGGGCCCTGGCCGGCGGCGCCGGGCACCAGTTGCTGGTTGATCAACTGCGCCTGGGGTTCGAACGACCAGTTTTCCCCCAGCACGAACGCCACTGTGCCGCCCATGGCCACGGCCATGGAGCGGGCGTTATCCGGGCGGCCGCTGTCCTGCACCTGTGAACTGACGCTCCAGGCCACGCCCATGCCCTTGGCGAACACGGTGAATAGCCCGGCGTTGCTGGCCGGGTTCGACACGCCGGTGCTGGTCAGGGTGCGGTTGCTAAGGTCCAGCGGGCCGAGGGGATCCTCCCGTGGCTCGGCGGCCACTGCCGGGGTGGGGGCGGCCAACAGCAGGGAGGTGCAGGCGGCATAGAAAAAGCGTGCTTGAACAGTGTGCATGGCGTGGCTCCTGTGTCGTGGGCCTGGCAGGGGAGTCGCCGTGTGCGTCGCATCAGGGGCAGGGCAGCCGAAGCCAGCGCCCCAGGCCCTGCCGGGCGCGCTGAAAGGCGCGGAGCAGAGGCCTGGGCCGGTGTTTTATTGTTGTGTTGTGTTACCTGTAGCTAAGGAGAGGAGGGGGGTTGCGTCAAGAAAGTGGACGGTTTCGTTAGGTTGCTAATCAGGGCTGGCAAGTGGTTGAAAAACAGCCGCTAATGCAATCTTTAAGCACAGGCGTATCTATCGCGCGGGCCGCGCTATTCCAAAACAATCCCTACAGGTGCACTTCCACCGTCAGCGGCAGATGATCGGACAGGTGCGTCCACGGCTTGTTGCCGAGGATCACCGGTTCATGACTGGTGGCGTTGCGTAAATACACCCGGTCCAGGCGCAGCAGCGGGAAGCGTGCGGGGTAGGTGCGGGCCAGGGCGCCGTGGTGCTGTTCGAACGCCTCGTGCAGGTCCTGGGCGCGGGTCAGGGTGGCATTGCCGCGCAGTTTCCAGTCGTTGAAGTCGCCGGCAATGATCACTGGCGCGTCGTCGGCCAGCGAGTCGAGCAGTTGGCGCAACAGCGCGAGTTGCTGTTGGCGGTGGCTTTCCAGCAGCGACAAGTGCACGCAGATGGCGTGTACCTCATCGTGCCCCGGCACTTGCAACACGCAGTGCAGCAGGCCACGGCGCTCGGGGCCGGTGATGGACACATCGAGATTGCGGTAGCGCAGGATCGGGTATTTCGACAGCAGCGCGTTGCCATGGTGGCCGTCGGGGTACACCGCGTTACGGCCGTAGGCGTAGTCACTCCACATGCTGTCGGCGAGGAATTCGTACTGCGAGGTCTGCGGCCAGTTGTGGTGCCGTTCGGCGTGGCCATCGTGCTCGCCCAGCACCTCCTGCAGAAACACCAGGTCGGCGCCGGTGCTGCGCACCGCTTCGCGCAACTCGGGCAGGATGAAGCGGCGGTTGAAGGCGGTAAAACCCTTGTGGGTGTTGACGGTCAGGATGCGCATGCGATGCACCGCCAGCGGGTGCTCGGGAGGGCGGTTGCGGTGGGCCTGGCCGGTGGGTTCGGCGGTCACGGTCACTCCTTGAATCGGTTGGGCTTACTGGTTGGGACCGGTGCAGTTCGTCCTCGGTTCCCCGCGCGTCACCGCCGTAGCAGCTGCCGAAGGCTGCGTCCGGGCGCCGCCGCAGTGGTTCGGGCGAACGCGGCGCCTGTGGACGCGGCCTGGCGGCCGCTGCTACGCGATTACCGCAGGCTTTCGTGCTCGGCCACTGACAACGGGTCGCGGCTCCACAGCTGCAGCACGAAATCCTTTTCGCGGTGCGCCAACAGCTCGGTCATGCCCAGGCCTTCGCTCAGTTGCCGGTGCACGGCATCGCCGTCCAGGCTGCAGCCGTCGATGGCGGCGCGCCAGTGGCAGGCCAGCACCTGGCCGTCGGCGGTGAGGCTGTGGCGGCAGGCCTGGATCAGCGCAGCCAGCGCTGCACCGTCCAGGTAATAGCACAGCTCGTTGAGCACGATCAGGTCGAAGCGCTGGACCGGCCACTGGGCCGGCAGGCGCCATTGCTCGACGCGAGCGTGGGGGGCGTCGGCCAGTTGCTGGCGGGTCAGGGCCACGGCGCGCTCGGCGGTGTCGCAGCACAGCAGGCGGTCGCAGCGGGCGGCCAGCACTGCGCTGGTGGCGCCGTTGGCGCAGCCGGGTTCGAACACGCTGGCGTAGCGGGCGCGCGGCAGGCAGGCAGCCAGCAGGGCGCGCTTGCGCTGTTCGTACCAGCGCTGGTGCATGGCCCAGGGGTCGTCGTTGCCGGCGAACAGTTGGTCGAATACCGCGTCGTCGACACTCACAGGAACACCACTTCGTAGGGTTGCAGCAGGCGTTCCAGCACGTCCGGCGGCAGCACCGGCGCCAGGCCCACGTCGGCGTCGCCCACCAGCTGGCTGGTGAACGCCTGCGCGGCATGGCGCTTGCGCGCGACCATGGCCGGGCTCAGGGCGATTTTGCGCGCGCGCTGCCAGGGCACCCGCGGGTCCTGGGGGCGCGCCCAGTGCCAGGTCCAGATCGGCACTTCGTGGCAGCAGGCGCCCACGGCCTCGGCGGCGGCGCGGCTGGCCTGGCCCACGGCTTCGTGGTCACAGTGGCCGTCGTGGCTCCAGGTGGCGAACACCACGTCGTCGGCGTGCAACTGCGCTTGCAGCACTGCCTGCAACTGCGCCCGTGCGGCAGGCACCTGGCTGTCGGCCAGGCCCAGGCGCAGCCAGCTCAATTGCTCCGCGTCGGCGCCCAGGCGCCGCAGGGCTTCGGCGCTTTCCAGCGGGCGTTCGGCACTCAGGCGGGCCACCGGCCAGCGCCGCGAACCGGGGTGGCTGGCGGTGCCGTCGGTGACGGCGATCAGCAGCACCGGCCGTCCCAGGGCAATCAGATGTTGCAACAGGCCGCCGCTGCCCAGCACTTCGTCGTCGGGGTGCGGCGCGACAATCACTGCCCGCGCGCCTTGCGGCACCAGGCGGTCCACTTCGATGCGTGGCAGCTGCGCCAGTAGCGGGCAGGCCTGCCAGGCCGCCAGCGGCGTGCCGTTGCCGACAATGGGGTTGGCGTTCATAGGTTCCACTCACTGGAAAGGGCGTGGCGGGTCAGGTCGCCCAGCACTGCCAAATCACGTTCGGCGTGGCTCTGGCGCAGGAACACCGGCAGGTCGGCGGCCAGGCGGGCGAAGTGGCCGTCCTTGCAGTAAGGGCCGGCGCCCAGGGCGCGGCCGACGTGGCTGAGCACCTGTTCACAGCCGTGTTCAACCACTGCCCGCGCGCGGCGTGCCAGCCATTGGCAATCGTCGGTTGGGGCCGCGTCGATGGCGTCGCTGGCCTGCTGCAGCACCGCCCGCATGGCCGCCAGGGCCGTGTCCACCGCACCCAGGTGCGCCAGCGCATGCGGGTCATCGCGTTGCAGGCAGTGGCCGTGCAGGCGCTGGGCCAATTGCTGGGCAGCGCCGTACCAGCAGGCGGCAATGCCGATGCCGCCCTGCCAGAAGCCCGGCCGGGCGATGTATTGGCCGGGCGCGCCGACCGGGGTGCCCTCGGCCTGTTCGAACAGCACCTCGACGCTGCCGGTGGCGGCCATGCCCACGGCGTCCCAGCCCAAGTCGGTGACGATCACTCCCGGTTGCCTGAGCGCCACGGCCACCAGTTGCTGCTCACCGCCTTCATCCCAGGCGGTCAGCAGCGCGTGGCTGACGGTGCCGGCGCCCGAACACCAGGCCTTGCGCCCGTCCAGCCAATAGCGCCCTTGGTGATGACGCACACTGAGGCGCGCATTCGGCGGCTCGGCCGCCCACATGCCCCAAGTAGTAGTGGGCGCCGGCTGCAGCGCCGCCAACTCGGCCATGATCGCCAGGGCGTCGGTGTGCCCTTCGTACAGTTTACACAGGCCCAGGTCCTGCCCGGCTACCCACGCCAGGCAGCGCCAACGCTCCAGCGTGCGGCCACTGCCGGGGCGCGGCAACTGGTCGAGGCCCTCGGCCACCAGGGCGGCGAGGGCGTCGTGCAGGGCACTGGCGTCGGGGTAGCCCCCGGGCGGACGCTTGAGCGTCGCCGCCAGCACCCGGTTCATTCCTCCACGTCCCGGTGCAGTTCGAACAGCAGCAGCGAGCGGCCGGTAACCAGGAAGTCACTGCCGAACGGCAGCTGTTCGCGGTCGCGCAGTTCGGGGCGGTTGGTGTCGATCAGGCAGGTCCAGTATTGCCCCTCCGGCACCTCGGGCAGCACGAAATTGACCACGTCGTGGTGGGCATTGACGATCAGCAGCAGGGTGGCATCGGCCCCAGGCTTGCGGATGCCGCTGGGTTGCGCGCGGCCGTCGAGCAGCATGCCCAGGCAGCGGCCGTGGCTGTCGTGCCATTGCTCGGTGGTCATCTCGCTGGCGTCGGGGGCCAGCCAGGTGACATCCTTGACGCCGATGTCCTCGTTGTAGGTGCCCACCAGGAAGCGGTTGCGGCGCAGGATGGGGTAGGACATGCGCAGGCGGATCAGCCGGCGCACAAAGCGCAGCAGGCCCTTGCCGTCCTCGTCCAGGTCCCAGTTCACCCAGCCGATCTCGCTGTCCTGGCAATAGGCGTTGTTGTTGCCGTTCTGGGTGCGGGCGAACTCGTCGCCGGCGACGATCATCGGCGTGCCCTGGGAGAACAGCAGGGTGGCGAAGAAGTTGCGCATCTGCCGCAGGCGCAGCTCGACGATCTCGCGGTCGTCGGTGGGGCCTTCGACGCCGTGGTTCCAGGACAGGTTGTTGTTGCTGCCGTCCTGGTTGTTCTCGTCGTTGTCTTCGTTGTGCTTGTCGTTGTACGACACCAGGTCGCGCAGGGTGAAGCCGTCGTGGGCGGTGATGAAGTTCACCGAGGTGTAGGGGCGCCGGCCGCGCTGATTGAACAGCTCGCCGGAACCGGTCAGGCGCCCGGCAAAATCGGCCAGCTGGCCGTCGTCGCCTTTCCAGAAGGCGCGGGCGGTGTCGCGGAAACGGTCGTTCCATTCTGCCCAGCCGGGGGCAAAACCGCCCACCTGGTAGCCGCCGGGGCCGCAGTCCCAGGGCTCGGCGATCAGTTTGACCTGGCGCAGCACCGGGTCCTGGCGGCAGGCCACGAGGAAGCTGTGACGCTCGTCGAAGCCTTCGTGGTAGCGGCCCAGAATGGTTGCCAGGTCGAAGCGGAACCCGTCCACGTGCATTTCCGTGGCCCAGTAGCGCAACGAGTCGGTGACCATCTGCAGCACGCAGGGGTGGCTCAGGTCGAGGGTATTGCCGGTGCCGGAATCGTTGATGTAGAACCGCTTGTTGTCGGGCATCAGCCGGTAGTAGCTGGCGTTGTCGATGCCGCGCATGGACAGCGTGGGGCCCTGCTCGTTGCCTTCGGCGGTGTGGTTGTAGACCACGTCGAGGATCACCTCCAGGCCGGCGTCGTGCAGGTGCGCGACCATCTCCTTGAACTCGGCGATCTTGCCGTTGGCCAGGTAGCGCGGGTGCGGGGCAAAGAAGGTGATGGTGTTGTAGCCCCAGTAGTTGTTCAAGCCCTTCTGCAGCAGGTGCTGGTCGTTGACGAAACCGTGAATGGGCAACAGTTCGATGGAGGTCACCCCAAGCTTTTTGATGTGCTCCACCACGTCGGGCACCATCAGGCCTGCGAAGGTGCCGCGCACGTCTTCGGGCACCGAAGGGTGGCGCATGCTGATGCCGCGGGTGTGGGTCTCGTAGAAGATGGTCTTGTCCCATGGCACGTTGACGCGCTGGTCGCGGCCCCAGGTATAGGCGGGGTCGATGACCCGGCACTTGGGCACGAAGGGCGCGCTGTCGCGTTCGTCGAAGCTGAGGTCGCCGTCGGGGTGGCCGATGGTGTAGCCGAACAACGATTCCGACCACTTCAGCTCGCCTACCATCTGCTTGGCGTAGGGGTCGATCAGCAGCTTGTTGTGGTTGAAACGGTGGCCGTTCTCGGGGTCGTAGGGGCCATACACACGGTAGCCGTAGGTCAGGCCCGGATGGGCGTCGGGCAGGTAGCCGTGGAAGATCTCGTCGGTGTATTCAGGCAGCTCGATGCGCTCCAGCTCGGTCTCGCCGCTGGAGTCGAACAGGCACAGCTCGACCTTGGTGGCGTTGGCCGAGAACAGCGCGAAATTGACCCCCAGGCCGTCCCAGGTGGCGCCGAGCGGGAAGGGCAAGCCTTCACGAATGCGGGTCGGGTCGGTACCTGGGGCGGGGGTAAATGCTTTTTGGCGGGCCATGAGAAGTTCCTTGCACTGCAAATTCAGGGCGATAGCGGGCCGTTCCGGCGCAATGCCCGGTGAACGGGGGCGTTGAAGAGGTACTGCACACGGGCACCCCGGGCAGCGCGTGGGCGCGAGCCGGGGGCCGGGAGCGTTGGCTGGATCAGCTGGCTGGCGGCTTTTTCGCCGTGGCCCGGGGCTTTTTCTCGGCCGCAGGCTTGTCGGCGGCGGCCTTCACCGCAGGTGCCGGCTTGGCCTTGGGCGCGGCAGCAGCGGCGGGTTTCGCCGCCGCAGGCTTGGCCGCAGCAGTCGGCTTGGCCTTGGCTTCGGTGGCACTGCCAGCCTTGGGCTTGGCGCTTGCCGCCTTGGCCTTGCCCGGCTTGGTGGGGGCTAGCGCTTCGGCTTCGGCGAGCTTGCGCGCCATTTCCCAATGGCGGTCTTCATGCCCTTCGGGTTTGCCTTCCGATTCCCATATCTGGTAGGCGAATTCACGTATACGTTTGTCGTCAGCACTCATTTCAACGCTCCTGATCACAAGTCACTTTGTACTAAGAGATTGACCGGAAAATCCTTCAGCGCAGCGTTCAGCCACACTTCCTTATTGGGTGTGACTGCCACGTCTGAAAAAAGTCCCTTAAATGTAGGCAGAGTGTAGTTAGTCGGTAGCACCACGCGGGTATCTCCCCACTTGGGTGCCTCTATCAGCGGCTGGGTGCTGTCGCCCAGCAGTTCGCTGGCCAGGCGTGGCACGATGACGATGGCCAGCTCGTCAGCGTGTATCCGGGCGAAGGCCAACACGCGGTCGGCCTGTTCGCCCTGCACGGGCAAGGGTTGGTAACGGCCGCGGGCAAACAGTGCGGCATGCTCGGCACGGCGGCGCAGGGTGCGGGCGATCAGCTGTTGCTTGATATGCCCGCTGGCCCAGTCCTGCACCAGTTCGGCGGGGCTGCGCGTGGCCTGCAGGGCCTGCTCACGGGCAGCGTAGTCCACCGGGCGGCGGTTGTCCGGGTCCACCAGGCTCAGGTCCCAGAATTCGGCGCCCTGGTACAGGTCGGGGATGCCCGGCACGGTCATGCGCAGCAGGGTCTGCACCAGGCTGTTCAAGGCGCCGGCGGGGCTGATGCGCTGCACCGCGGCCACCAGCGAGGCGCGCAGCTGCTGGCATTGCGGGTCGAGCAGGAGCTTTTCCAGGTACGCCTTGCAAGCCTGTTCATAAGGCTCGTTGGGGGCGCTCCAGCTGCTGGCCAGCTTGGCCTCGCGCAGGGCCTTTTGCTGCCACTGGTACAGGCGTTCGGCGTAGGCGGCCAGGCCCTCGCTGTCGTCGGCGGTCAGCCCCAGCGGCCAGCTGCCGAGCAGGGCCTGGAACAGGATAAGTTCATCGCCCGGCCCAGGCGCGGGATTGTCGCCGACGCTGCCACGCAACGGTTCGGCCAGCTCCAGCCAGTGGTTGACGCGGCCGGGGTACCAGCTGCTGCGCTCGCTGAGCACGGCCAGGCGCGCGCGGGTGTCTTCGCCGCGCTTGTGGTCGTGGGTAGCGGTGGCCAGCAGGTTGTCGGGGAAGTGCGCCAGGCGCTGCTCGCAAGCCTGGTGGAACACTGCGGGCGGGGCGCTGAAGTGTTCGGCATCGAAGCCCACGTCGTTGCGCGACAGCAGCACGGCGGAGCGGTAGAAGGCGGTGTCTTCCACCGCCTTGGCGGCAGTGGGCGAGGTCAGTTGCTGGAAGCGCACGCAGGCATGGCGCAGCAGCTTGCGCGGGCGCCCTGGAGGCAGATCACGCCAGCGCTCGCCGCCCAGCCAGCGTGCGAGGTAGTCCAGCACCGGCCAGTCGGCCTCGCTGAGGCTGGCGCGCGCACCTTCCAGCGCCTGCTGGAAGAAACCCTCGTCTTCGGCGGGGCGCCCGCAGGCATTGATGTAGGTGCGGTACACCGGGTAGTGCACCACCAGCGCCTGCAGGGCGCGGCGGATTGCGCCCAGGGTCAGGTCGCGGCTCATCAGGTCGCCACGGGCCACCTGCAGCAGCGCCTGGGCCACCGACTCGCAGTCGCCGGCCAGGGTGCCATTGATCACCAGGTGGCGGGCGGCGTGGGCCTCTTCCTCGAACACCGCCGGGCGGCCGCTGAGGCTGCTCCACAGCTCGGCCAGCGGCTCGGCGCCGGCCGGGTCGTGTTGCAGGCGCGACACCTGGTTCATGAATTCGTAGCCGGTGGTGCCGTCCACCTGCCAGTCGCGGTGCAGTTGCTCGTCGGCGCCCAGAATCTTCTCCACGTAGATGGGAAAGTGCGCCAGGGCGGCCTCCGGCGGGCGCGTTGCCAGCAGCCCATCGACCCGCCGGCGCAGTTTGCGGCAATAACCGCGCGGGTCGGCCAAGCCGTCCACATGGTCAATGCGCAGGCCGTCGATCAGGCCCTGCGCCACCAGTTCGAAGATCTTCGCGTGGGTGGCTTCGAACACCGCCGCGCGTTCCACGCGCAGGCCGCCCAGTTCGTTGACATCGAAGAAGCGCCGCCAGTTGATGTCGTCGGCGGCGGTGCGCCAGCTGGCCAGGCGGTAGTGCTGTTTTTCCAGCAGCCGGTGCAGGCGCTTGAAGCCGTCTTCGGTGGTCGAGTCAAAGCGCTGCAGCAGGGCGTCCAGCGCAGCTTTGTGGCTGTGGCTCAAGGCCGCCAGCTCGGCGCGCAGTTCGCCCGCCTTTTCATAGGCGTGCGGGTCTTGCTCGAGGGCACCGAAGCGGCCGCCCAGGCGGCTAAGCACCGGGTCGTCGGCGGGGCTGAGCAGGTCGGCGTAGTCAGGCGGCGACACCGGGAAGCGGTGCTCGTAATGCTCGATGTAGAACTGGCCTGCGCTGGCGTCCAGGCGTACCGGAATGTCGCCGGCCTGCAGGCAGGCGCCGTAGTCGTTGCCCAGGAACGGCAGCAGCAGCTGGCCTTCCAGCAGTGGGTCGGGGGAGTGCCACTGAATGTCGAAGAATTCTGCGTAAGGGCTGCGCCGCCCCCACTCCAGCAGGTCCAGCCACCAGGGGTTGTGGCCGCCGCCCACGGCCATGTGGTTGGAGACAATGTCCAGCACCAGGCCCATGTCGTGGGCGCGCAGGGTTTGCACCAGCCGCCGCAGCGCCGCCTCGCCACCCAGTTCGGGGTTGATGCGGGTGGGGTCGACCACGTCGTAGCCGTGCATGGAGCCGGGCCGCGCCTTGAGGATGGGCGAGGCGTAGACGTGGCTGATGCCCAGCTGCTTGAAATACGGCACCCGTGCGGCGGCGTCGTCCAGGGTGAAGTCCTTGTGAAACTGCAGGCGGATACTGCCGGTCATGGCCTTCATCGGTCACGCTCGCTGGCTTGTTGGCGGGCGCAGGCCAGCAGCTCCAGGCGCCGGGCCGCGTCTTCGTCGTCCAGCAGTGCCTGGCTGTCACCGTTGAAGCGGCGGCGCCAGTTGGGGTGGCTGTCGATGGTGCCGGGCAGGTTGGGCTGCTCTTCAACGCCCAGGGCGTCCTCCACCGGCAGCAATACCAGCGGCGCGCGGGTGTGGCCGAGGAAGCGCACGCAGGCGTCGATGACCTGGTCGGTTTCTTCGCCGTCACCGACGAAGTTCTGGCTGTCCTGGCCCAGCACGTGGCGCAGGCCGCGGCGCTCGTGCTCGCGGGTTTCGCGCCAGTGGCGCTCGGTGTGCTCGTCGATCAGGCTGAGCTTGTGGTTCCAGTCGATGTCGCGGGCCTTCCACCAGCCGTGCAGGGTGGGCAAGTCGTGGGTGGTGCTGGTGGCCAGGGCGTTGTCGGGCCAGTTCAGTACCGGGTGGAAGTGCCCCGGGTGGGCCTGTTCGAACAGCAGCACGCGCATGCCCAGCATGTGCCGGGCGCTGAGTTTTTCGCGCAGGCCATCGGGTACGGTGCCCAGGTCTTCGCCGAGGACGATGGCCTGGTGGCGGTGTGACTCCAGCGTCAGCAGGCGCAGCATGTCGTCGATGGGGTAGTGCAGGTAGGCGCCCTCGCTGGGCAGCGAGCCCATGGGTATCACCCACAAGCGCTGCAGGCCCATGACGTGGTCGATGCGCAGGCCGCCGGCATGGGCGAAATTGGCCCGCAGCATTTCGATGAAGGCGCGGAAGCCGTTGCGCACCAGGCCTTCGGGGCTGAAGGCGGAAATGCCCCAGCCCTGGCCGGAGCGGTTGAGGATATCCGGTGGTGCGCCCACGGTGAGGTCGGCCAGCAATTCGTCCTGGCGGCTCCAGGCCTGGCTGCCAGCACCGTCTGCGCCCACTGCCAGGTCGGCTATGAGGCCGATGCGCATGCCGCTGGCCTTGGCGGCGTTCTGCGCGCGCTCCAGGCTGCGCGCCACCAGCCATTGGCAGAAGGCGTAGAAGCTGACCTGGTCGCTGTGGTCGCGGGCAAACTCGGCGACTGCCGGGCTGTAAGGGTCGTGCCACTCGGCGGGCCACTGGCGCCAGTCCTGGCTGGCACCGCGTGCGGCGCAGTCGGCTTGCAGGGCCTCGAAGCGGCAATGGTTTTCCAGCGCTTCGCCGCCGGCATGGCGGAAGCTGGCGAAGTCGGCGGTCAGTGGGTGGTCGCCGTGGCTGAAGCCGTTGTACAGCGACTGCAACAATGCGAACTTGGCGTCGGCGGCGGCTGGCCAGTCCACCAGCGGCAGCTGTTCGAGGTGGCTCAGGGTTTCTGTCAGGCCGGCGTCATCCAGGGCCACGCGCAGCGCACGCTCGCCCAGAATGGCGCCGGGGGCTGCGTACAGGCAGTTGAGGAACAGCCGGCTGGACGGTGAATAGGGGCTATAGCGGTGGGCGTCGCTGCTGAACATGGCGTGCATGGGGCTGATGGCCAGGGCATCGCAGCCGCGCTCGCCGGCGCTGCGGGCGAAGGCTTCCAGCGCCTGGGTATCGCCGAAACCGCCGTCGCCGCTGCGGCGCAGGCTGTACAGTTGCACGCTCAGGCCCCAGGCCCGGGGTGCCGCTTCGCCCAGGGCGTCGCCGACGCTGTAGCAGCGCGGCGGGGCCACGGCCAGGGTAAATTGCTGGCCTTCGATGCGCACGTCCTGGTAGCCCGCCGGCAGCAGGCCGGGCAGGGCCGCGTGGGCGTCCAGGCGCAGGTCCAGGGTGGCGCCGTCTTCCAGGAACACCTGGCACGGGGTGTGGGCCGGGAAATAGCGCCCCAGGTCCAGGGGCTGGCCGTGGTCGACGGTCAGCAGCGGCGGCAGGTGGGTGTCGCGCCGCACGCGGTTCAAGTCTTCAAGGCTGGCCTCCACCGCCTCGGCGGTGTCGGCGGGGTGGCCAAGGCCGGCCAGCACCTTGCGCAACACCGGGTCGGCCACGGTCTGTGGCCGACCGTTGGCGTCGGTCCAGTGCACGGCCAGGCCGGCATGCTGCGCTAACGTCCGCAGTCGCTCATCACTCATGCATCATCTCCGGCAGGGGTCAGGCTGACCAGGGCGCTATAGGGGGGAAGGCTGTCGGCTGGCGCCTGTTCGGCCGCCAGGCGGCTGTCGAACAGGCGATGGCGTGCATCGGGCAGGTCGGCGGCCACGGGCTGGGCGCTGAGGTTGAGGTCAATGCGCAGTTCGCTGCCGTCGTTGAGCTGCCAGCGCGCGCTGACCGCACCTTCGGCCAGCACCTGCGCGCCCAGCGAGCGGCTGCCGGGCAGGTGCTCGGTGAGGTATTCGCGGCGCAGGCCCAGCAGGGTCTGGTACAGCACGGCCCACGGCGCCTCGGCATCAGGGAAGCGTGGGCGCGAGGCGGCAAAGGTCTGTTCAGCGTTGGGGTCGGGGATGTGTTCGCGTTTTTCTTCGTCGGCGAACACCGCGAAGCTGGCGAACTCGTTGCGCCGCCCTTCGCGCACGGCCTTGGCCAGTTCGCCATGGTGGTCGGTGAAAAACAGGAACGGCTCGCTGGCCGCGCCTTCATCGCCCATGAACAGCAGCGGCACCATGGGTGACAGCACCAGCAGGGTGGTGGCCGCGCGCAGGGCGTCGGTGCTGCACAGCTGCGACAGGCGTTCGCCAAAGGCGCGGTTGCCGACCTGGTCGTGGTTCTGCAGGAACAGCACGAAGGCATTGGGCGGCAGGTGGCCACTGGGTTCGCCGCGCGGTTCGCCGTGGCGGTTGCGTTCGCCCTGGTAGATGAAGCCCTCGCTGAGGCAGCGCGCCAGTTTCTGCGTGGGTTGCTCGGCGAAATCGCCGTAATAGGCCTCGGTCTCGCCGGTCAGCAGCACGTGCAAGGCGTTGTGGCCGTCGTCGTTCCACTGCGCGTCGTAGCCTTCCTCCAGCAAATGCGCCTGGTTCAGCTCGTTTTCCAGGGTCAGCCACACGTGGCGCGGGGCATCCACCTGCTGGCGGATGCGCGCGGCCATCTGCTTGAGGAAATCGGGGTCTTCGATGGCGTGCACGGCGTCGAAGCGCAAGCCGTCGAAGCGGTACTCCAGCAGCCACATCAACGCGTTGTCGATGAAGAAATCACGCACCTGCGGGCGGCGGAAATCGATGGCGTCGCCCCACGGGGTCTTCTGGTCGTGGCGGAAGAAACCCTTGGCGTAGCGCCCCAGGTAGTTGCCGTCAGGGCCGAAGTGGTTGTAGACCACGTCGAGGATCACCATCAGGCCGTGGCCGTGGGCGCTGTCAATCAGGTGCTTGAGCTGCTCGGGCGTGCCGTAGGAGGACTGCGGCGCATACGGCAGCACGCCGTCGTAGCCCCAGTTGCGCTGGCCGGGGAACTGCGCCAGGGGCATCAGTTCGATGGCCGTCACGCCCAATTCGGCCAGCCGCGCCAGGTGTTTCTCGACGCCGCCAAAGCCGCCCAGGGCGCCCACGTGCAGTTCGTAGATGACGGCTTCGTGCCAGGGGCGGCCGGCCCATTCGGGGAACTGCCAGTGGTAGGCGTTGGGGTCGACCACCAGGCTTGCGCCGTGCACGTCGCCCTGCTGGGCGCGGGACGCGGGGTCGGGCACGCGCAGCTCGCCGTCGATCTGGTATTGGTAGGCCGTGCCGGGCGGGCAGTGCGCCTTGATCACGAACCAGCCGTCGTCCTGGGGCAGCATGGGAAGTGACTGCCCATCCCCCAGTTCAACGCTGACGTGGAAGGCGTCGGGCGCCCACAGCGCGAAGCGTGTGAGGCCCGAATCCAGAAGCAGTGCACCGTGTGACCAGGTTTCAGGAGTCGGTAGCGGCATCGATGAAACCTCTTCCGTTAGTGTCTACCTGATACGGCCACCGATTTGTGCACGAGTTCCGAGTAAAGTTTGGCGTAGGGTTCCACCGCCTGGCTCCAGTTGAACGGCTGGGTCATGGACAGGCAGCGCATGGCGTTGAGCAGGTCGGGCTTGCTGTACACGTAGAAGGCCCGGCTCAGGGCTTCCTCGTAGCTGGCCACGGTGGATTCGTTGAACAGGAAGCCGGTGACGCCGTCCTCGATGGTGTCGGCCAGGCCGCCGGTGTTGCGCGCCACCGGCAGCGAGCCGTAGCGCTGGGCGTACATCTGGCTCAGGCCGCAGGGCTCGTAGCGCGACGGCATCAGCAGGAAGTCGCTGCCGGCGAACATGCGGCGCGCATCGGTTTCGTTGAAGCCGATGCGCACGCTGATCTTGCCGGGGAAGCGTTGGGCCAGCTCGCGCATGGCCTGTTCCTCTTCCGGTTCGCCACGGCCGATGATCGCGATCTGGCCGCCCTTGTTGACGATGTACTCGGCCACACCCTGGGTCAGGTCCAGGCCTTTCTGGTACACCAGGCGCGAAACCACGGCAAACAGCGGGCCTTCGGACTCGTCCAGCTCGAACAGTTCACGCACGTGGTCGGCGTTCACCTGTTTGCCTTCCCAGTCATTGAGGCTGAACGGGCACACCAGGTGCGGGTCGGTGGCCGAGTCCCAGCTGTCGTCGATGCCGTTGGGAATGCCGCCCAGCAGGCCCTGGTAGGCCTTGCTGCTGAGGAACCCGTCCAGGCCGCAGCCAAACTCGGGGGTGGTGATTTCCTCGGCGTAGGTGGCGCTGACGGTGGTGATGTGGCTGGAGTAGGCCATGCCGGCCTTGAGGAACGAGAGCTTGCCGTAGAACTCCATGCCTTCCTGCTGCAGCGCATGCTCGGGCACGCCCAGCTCGGGGCAGCAGGCACGGCTGACCACACCCTGGTAGGCCAGGTTGTGGATGGTGAACAGGGTAGGGGTGCTCAGGCCGCGCCAGTGCATATAGGCAGGGGCCATGCCGGCGGGCCAGTCGTGGGCGTGCACCAGGTCAGGCTTCCAGTGCACCATGCCCAGGCCGGCGGCAATGTCGGCGGCGGCCAGGCCCAGGCGGGCGAAGCGGATATGGTTGTCTGGCCAGTCGCGGCCATTGTTGGCGCCGTAGGGGGTGCCGTCGCGCTCGTACAGCTCGGGGCAGATCAGCACGTAGATGACCAGGCCATCGGCCAGGTCCATGCGGCCGATCTTGCACGGGGGCAGGGCCGCGTGGCCGCCCAGTTCACCCACCAGGTGGATGGGGTTGTCACTGTTGAGCACCTGCGGGTAGCCGGGGATCAACACCCTTACGTCGTGCAGCGGGCTCATCGCCCGGGGCAGGGCCTGCGACACGTCGCCCAGGCCACCGGTCTTGACCAGATCGGCGATTTCCGACGTTACGAACAGTACTTTCTGACGCTGAGAATCGCGACGCGCCTCGGTGTTGAGTGCCTTGCCCGTCGATGTGATCTGCGCCAGTTCAGTCGGCTCGCTTTCCTGCTGTGTAAAACGCTCTCCATGGATTTCGACAGCGGCACTGATCATTGTTCTCTCCCGTGCATTAATGCATGTGTGGCAAGCACCTGATTTGATTCAGCGACCCCACGGCCAAGCGCACAAGCGCGACGCGCGCCGGCGATCCTGCCGGTGGCGAATTGACTGGGTGGGGTGGGTCAGCCGCTGAAATGAACTTCACATCCGCGGCCTACCTTTAACCTGACCTGCCGCTATTGCGGAAGTTTCGACTTTTTACAGTCGAGCCTCCCGAGCGGTGTGCGGGCTGAGTTTTGAGTGTAGGAAAATTTTCAGACTTCGTGGTCACGGCACGACTGACGGAAGGTCGGGATGCGGTGGTGGGTTGGACCGGTTGGGGGCGGGGCCTTGAAATACGCGGGTTTGGCGGGGTGGCGGGGTTAGAATGAAATTTCTAGAAACACATCGGAACGTTGGGTTGTACGACGTTGTTGTGGGAGCTGGCTTGCCCCCCAGGCGGTTTTGGCACGAAAACAAACCTGGCAACACACACCCACCACAACTGTGTTGTGGGAGCTGGCTTGCCAGCGAGCTGTTGCGGCCCTAAAAACTCGCGGGCAAGCCAGCTCCCACAAAGTACAGTTGTTTCTCCGGAGCGTTCAGGCCGCGTCCGGAATGGGTCAGCCCTGCGGCATCAGCGACGAGTGATGGCTGCCGATCAGCCACTGCTTGCCATCCCAATCCCACGTATAGCTGTAGCGCGCCTGCACGGTTTCGCCGGTGGCGGCGAAGGTGAACTCATACACCCCGGCATCCAGAACCGTGTCGCACTGGCTGCGCACGCTGCGGCTGACGATGCGGCCTGTGGGGCGCTTGTCCAGAAAGTGCTGGAAATACTCCAGCCGTTCGGTGGGCGTCAGGCGTACCTGGTTGGACAACGTCGGCAGCAGCACCGCATCAACGTGGTAGGTAGCTGCAACCACGCCTGGGTCGCCGCTTTGCAGGGCGCTGTTCCAGCGGTCGAACAGTTCGCCCACTTGCGTTTCACTGGCGGTTTGGCACGCCTGGGCGGCGAAGGGGGATAACAGCAGGGCCAACAGGGTAAATCCTTTCATGCCAATCTCCACGGGAGGCCACCGCTGGATGCGACGCGCTCGGGCCAGGCACTCTAGGAGCCAGGCAAGTGGGGTGGTATCGGGAAAGAATTCCGGCGTTGGCCGGCAGGGCGAACCCCTGCCGGTACGGGGAGGGACAGAATCAGGCGATCTTGGCCTGGGCGCCACCGGCAATGCCGGTGTCCTGCTGGGACTGCAAGAGCATCATGGTTAGATGGGCGACCTTCTTCTGCAACCGGTCGCGTTCTTCTTTCAATTCGCGCAGTTCGTCACGGCGCACCGTGACATAGAGGGTTTGGGGGGGTGTTGCTGGCAGTAAAGTTCCCATTGCTCACCTCGCAAATGGCATGTCTCACAGTGAGGATAGCCGACCTTGAGCGTTTGCCAGGTCTGTCTGTACCTCTGTCGGCGCGGATTTTGATTTCTTTCGGGCGCCAAGGGAACTTTTTTATTTTTCATGGTCACCGTGTCTTTTTCTTCATGTGGCGGCAAGTGCCCGCAGGCGTTGAAGAAGGCTTGATGACAGAGGGTTTGAAGAAAAAAGTGCACCGACGAACGGCTAAAGTCGAAACTAACTCTGGCAACCCTGTACTAAGCTTTGAGACCATTAGCGCTTTGAAGGTGTGACACACCTATTTACGCATCAGTGGAGCACCGGCATGCAATTGGGAATCGTGGGACTGGGCCGCATGGGCGGCAATATTTCGAGAAGGCTGATGCGCGGAGGCCACCAGACCGTGGTCTGGGACCGTGATCAGTCTTCCGTGGCAAAACTGGGTGAAGAAGGCGCCGTAACAGCGACTGACCTGGCAGACCTGGTGCGTCAGATGGACGCACCCCGTGCTGTCTGGGTGATGCTGCCTGCGGGCGCGCCAACCGAAGACACTATCCAGCAACTGGCTGGCCTGCTGGAACCCGACGATGTGATCATCGACGGCGGCAACACCTTCTACAAGGATGACATTCGTCGCGCCAAGGAACTCGCCGAGCGCCAGATCCACTACGTCGACGTCGGCACTTCCGGCGGCGTGTGGGGCCTGGACCGCGGTTTCTGCATGATGATCGGCGGCGAAACCGCGATCTTCAACCGCCTCGACCCGCTGCTGGCCTGCCTGGCCCCTGGCGTGGGCGACATCCCGCGCACCAAGGGCCGCGAAGGTGAGCACAACAACGCCGAAAATGGTTACATCCACGCAGGCCCGGCCGGTTCCGGCCACTTCGTGAAGATGATCCACAACGGCATCGAATACGGCATGATGCAGGCCTTCGCCGAAGGCTTCGACATTCTGAAGACCAAGAACAGCACCGCGCTGCCGGAAGACCAGCGCTTTGACCTGAACCTGGCCGAGATCGCCGAAGTATGGCGCCGCGGCAGCGTGGTGTCCTCCTGGCTGCTGGACCTGACCGCCGACGCGCTGGTCGGTGACCCGGCGCTGGACGGCTACTCGGGCTCGGTGTCGGACAGCGGTGAAGGTCGCTGGACCATTGACGCGGCAGTGGAGCAGGCAGTACCGGTACCGGTGCTGGCAGGTTCGCTGTTCGCACGTTTCCGTTCCCGCCAGGAAAGCACCTACGGCGACAAGCTGCTGTCGGCGATGCGCTTTGGTTTCGGCGGCCATATCGAGGTTCCTAAATGACACGGGCAAAGTCCAAGGTAGACGCAGCACCCCCCACTACGCTGTTTCTCTTTGGCGCCCATGGCGACCTGGTAAAGCGCCTGCTCATGCCGGCGCTGTACAACCTGAGTCGTGACGGTCTGCTGGACAATGGCCTGCATATCGTCGGTGTCGACCACAACGAGGTCAGCGATGCTGACTTCGCTGCCAAGCTGCACGATTTCATCATCGAGCAGGCGCGCGCGAAAAACCCGGAGGGGGCCGAAAAGGCCCTCGACCCGGCGCTGTGGGCCAAGCTTGCCAAGCGCATCAGCTACATCAGTGGCGATTTTCTCGACGATGGCACCTACCAGGCGATTGGCGAGCGCATAGCCGCCAACCGCACCGGCAATGCCGTGTTCTACCTGGCCACTTCGCCGCGCTTCTTCAGTGAAGTGGCGCAGCGGCTGGGCCACGCCGGGTTGCTCCAGGAGCAGCCCGACGCCTTCCGCCGCGTAGTGATCGAAAAACCCTTCGGTTCCGATCTGCCTACCGCCGAGGCCCTCAACGCCTGTTTGTTGAGCGTCATGAGCGAAAAGCAGATCTACCGGATCGACCACTACCTGGGCAAGGAAACCGTCCAGAACATCCTCATCAGCCGTTTTTCCAACGGCATTTTCGAGGCTTTCTGGAACAATCACTATATTGACCACGTGCAGATCACCGCGGCGGAAACCGTCGGGGTGGAAACACGGGGCAATTTCTACGACAGCACCGGCGCCCTGCGCGACATGGTGCCCAACCACCTGTTCCAGCTGCTGGCCATGGTCGCCATGGAACCGCCGGCCGCCTTCGGTGCCGACGCGGTACGTGGCGAGAAGGCCAAGGTGGTCGGGGCTATCCGCCCCTGGTCCAAGGCCGACGCGCTGAAGAACTCGGTGCGTGGCCAGTACACGGCGGGCGAGGGCGGCAAGCCCGGCTACCGCCAGGAACCCAAGGTCGACCCGGAAAGCCGCACCGAGACGTTCGTGGCACTGAAGGTGATGATCGACAACTGGCGGTGGGTGGGCGTGCCGTTCTACCTGCGCACCGGCAAGCGCATGAGCGTGCGTGACACCGAGATCGCCATCTGCTTCAAGCAGGCGCCCTATGCGCAGTTCCGCGACACCGAGGTGGAGCGCCTGGCGCCCAACTATCTGCGCATCCAGATCCAGCCCAACGAGGGCATGTGGTTCGACCTGATGGCCAAGCGGCCGGGGCCGGCACTGGTGATGGAGAACGTCGAGCTGGGCTTCGCCTACAAGGATTTCTTCCAGATGCAGCCGTCCACCGGTTACGAGACGCTGATCTACGACTGCCTCACCGGTGACCAGACGCTGTTCCAGCGTGCCGACAACATCGAGAACGGCTGGCGTGCGGTGCAGCCATTCCTCGATGCCTGGCGTGACGGTGGCAAGATTGACACCTACGCCGCCGGCGAGGATGGCCCGGAGTCGGCCGAGGAACTGTTGGCCCGTGACGGCCGCTCCTGGCACAGCCTGGGATGAGTGAACCGTCGAACGACCTCATCCGTTTGGTGCTCAGCGACATGGACGGCACCTTGCTGCTGCCCGACCACACCGTGGGCGACCGTGTGCTGGCAGCCATCAGGCAACTGCGCGAGGCGGGCATCGCTTTCAGCCTGGCCAGCGCGCGCCCGCCCCGGGCGATGCTGGCGATCGTTGAACAGTTGGGCATCGACGTGCCGTTCGCGGCGTTCAACGGCGGCACCCTGGCCAACCCCGACGGCAGCGTGGTGGCACGCCACTGCGTCGACCGGCGTGCGGTGGAGACCAGCCTGGCGCTGTTCGCCCGGCACCCGGTGGCGGTGTGGCTGTTCGCTGACGACGAGTGGTACCTGACCAACCCCGACACTCAGTACCTGGGCAAGGAGCTAGACGCCCTGGGTTACGGCTACGTGCAGGTCGACGACTTCACCCCGTACCTGGACCGTGTCGACAAGATCGTCGCCACCTGCGCCGACTTCGACTTGCTGGCGCGGCTGGAGCACGAGCTCAGCGGCCTGATCGAGGGCCAGGCCCTGGCGGCCCGCTCGCAGAACTACTACCTGGACATCACCGCGCTGCTGGCCAACAAGGGCGAGGCCCTGGCTGAGCTGGCCGAGCACCTCAAGGTGCCGCTGGCGCAGACGGCAGTGCTGGGCGATGGCGGCAACGACGTGGCGATGTTCAACCGCGCCGGGCTGTCCATTGCCATGGGCCAGGCTGAGGACGGGGTCAAGGCGCACGCCGACCACGTCACCGGCAGCAACCGCGAGCAGGGCGTGGCCGATGCCATCCGCGACCTGATCCTGCCGAGGGCGCCGCACACCCGCTGAATTTTCCCGCACAAGGTTGACCCCACCATGGCCGCATTGATTGAAGACTATGCCTTGCTCGGCAATTGCAGGACTGCCGCGCTGGTCGACAAGCAGGGCTCGCTGGACTGGCTGTGTTTCCCCCGTTTCGACGCACCCGCCTGCTTCGCCGCCCTGCTGGGCGACGAGCATAATGGCCGCTGGCGCCTGGCACCCAGCGAGCCGTTCGAGGTCAGCCGCGCCTACCGTGACGGCACTCTGGTGCTGGAAACCACGTTCACCACTGCCAGCGGCCAGGCGCGGTTGATCGACTTCATGCCGCCAGGTGAGCACAGCAGCGTGGTGCGCATTGTCGAAGGCGTCAGCGGCACGGTGGCGTTCGACATGGAGCTGATCATCCGCTTCGACTACGGCAGCAGCGTGCCCTGGGTAGAGCAGGCCCATGCGCAGGTGCTCACCGCCGTGGCCGGCCCGGAGATGCTGGTGCTGCACAGCGCCACGCCGCTTGAGGCAGTGGACCACGCCACCGGCAGCCGTTTCAGCGTGGCCGCTGGCGAGCGGCGGGTGTTCGTGCTGACTTACCAGGACTCCATCCTGCCGCTGCGCGAGGCATTCGACGGCGAGGCGGCGTTGGCGGAAACCGAAAGCTTCTGGCGTACGTTCACCGACCGCTGCCCGGACGTGGGGCCTTACACCGAACAGGTCAAGCGTTCGCTGATCGTGCTCAAGGCCCTGACCTACGAACCCACCGGCGGCATCGTCGCCGCGGTGACCACCTCGCTGCCGGAATTCCTCGGTGGCGAGCGCAACTGGGACTACCGTTTCTGCTGGCTGCGCGACGCCACCATGACCCTGCTGGCGTTCATGAACCTGGGCTACTTCGAGGAAGCCAGCGCCTGGCGCGAATGGCTGATGCGCTCGGTGGCTGGCAACCCGGAACAGATGCAGATCATGTATGGCCTGGGCGGCGAGCGGCGCCTGCCCGAATATACCCTGCCGTGGCTGAGCGGCTACGAAGGCTCGCAGCCGGTGCGCATCGGCAATGCCGCCGCCACCCAATTGCAGCTGGACGTGTACGGCGAGGTGGCCGACGCCATGACCCAGGCGATTCGCGGCGGGCTGCCGCGCCACCCGCGCAGCCGGGCGATCTTCGGGGTGATCATGCCGTACCTGGAAAGCATCTGGCGCAAGCCCGACGAAGGCCTGTGGGAGATCCGTGGCGAGCCGCGGCACTTTGTGCACTCCAAGGTGATGGCGTGGGTGGCGTTCGACCGCTCTGCGAAGCTGCAGGCCGGTGAGGGTGGTGACGCCGAGCGAGGCCGGCATTACCGCGCGGTGGCCGACCTGATTCATGCCGACGTCTGCGCCCACGGCGTCGACCCTCGGCACGGCGGCTTCGTGCAGGCCTACGGCTCGGCGCAGACCGACGCCAGCCTGTTGCAGATCGCCCTCACCGGCTTCCTGCCGGTGGACGACCCGCGTTTCCTGGCCACCCTGGGGCAGATCGAGCAACGCCTGATGCGCGATGGCCTGCTGCTGCGCTACGACACCGAGACCGGTTGCGACGGCCTTGAGCCGGGGGAGGGGACGTTCCTGGTGTGTTCGTTCTGGCTGGCCGACGTCTACGCCATGCTGGGCCGCATGGACGACGCCCAGGCGCTGTTCGGGCGCTTGAGCGGCCTGTGCAATGACGTCGGCCTGCTGGCCGAGCAATACGACCCGCGCGGCGGGCGCATGCTGGGCAACTTCCCGCAGGCGTTCAGCCACATCGGCATCATCAACACCGCCCTCAACCTGCACCGCGCCCAGTGCCCGGCGCAAGAGCGCGCGAAGGCCTCATGACGCGGCCTGCGGCCGCTGCTACACACCTTCTGTAGCAGCGGCCACAGGCCGCGTCCCGGCACACAGGGCATTTCGGCCAACCTGTGGAGCACGCTTTTCCTGGCGCATTGTCTTGGTATAGTCCTTCCCATCAATAACAAAGGACGCCCGCCATGACCGAGTACCAGGCCTTCCACGTCGAACTCAAGGGCCATGTCGCCCACGTGCAGATCAACCGCCCCGACAAGGTCAACGCCATGAACGCGGCGTTCTGGCGCGAGATTATCGAGATCTTCCAGTGGGTGGACGACACCGAGGCCGTGCGCGTGGTGGTGCTCAGCGGCGCTGGCAAGCACTTCTCCGCCGGCATCGACCTGAGCCTGCTGGCCTCGGTAGCCAGCGAACTGGGCAAGGACACCGGCCGCAACGCCCGCGCCCTGCGGCGCAAGATCCTCGAGATGCAGGCCTCGTTCAACGCCGTCGACAGCTGCCGCAAACCGGTGCTGGCAGCGGTGCAGGGCTACTGCATCGGCGGTGCCATCGACCTGATCGCCGCCTGCGACATGCGCTACGCTGCCGCCGACGCGCACTTCTCGATCAAGGAGGTGGACATGGGCATGGCTGCCGACGTCGGCACGCTGCAACGTTTGCCACGCATCATCGGTGATGGCATCCTCAGGGAATTGGCCTACACCGGGCGCAAGGTCGATGCCGAGGAAGCGCGCAGCATCGGCCTGGTCAACCGCGTTTACCCCGACACCGCGAGCCTGCTCGATGGCGTATTTGCCATCGCCGCCGACATCGCCGGCAAGTCGCCAATCGCCATCGCCGGCACCAAGACCATGATCGGCTACATGCGCGACCACAGCGTTGCCGACGGCCTGGAATACATCGCCACCTGGAACGCGGCGATGCTGCAGAGCGCTGACCTGCGCGTGGCCATGGCCGCGAGCATGAGCAAACAGACACCGCAGTTCGATGACTGACATTCGATAAGGAGCCCCTGATGTCTCAACGCTGGACCACCGCCGTACTGGATACCAGCCTGCCCGGGGGCTGGGCCGTGGCCCGCTGCGCCCAGGGCTTTGCCTTCGACGCCAATGGCGTGCTGTTTCCCCGCGAATGGCTGAAGAAGCAGGGGCTGGACGTGCTGGCCGAACACGGCATCGGCCACTTCGACGGTGAGCCGGTGTACCTGCTGGAACTGCACGGCCCCGCCGATATCGACGGCGTGCAGTGGCAGGGCCTGCGCCAGTTCATGCTGCAGGGCGACTTCGACACCTACAAGCTGCTGGCCTACGCCGCGCAGATCGGCACCTGGGCCCGCGAGCACCGTTTCTGCGGCAGCTGCGGCCAGCCCATGAGCCAGATCCACTGGGAGCGCGCCATGTATTGCCAGGCGTGCGACCTGCGCAGCTACCCGCGCATCTCGCCGAGCATGATCGTGCTCATCACCCGTGGCGACGAGATCCTGCTGGCGCGCTCACCGCGCTTTGTCACCGGCGTCTACAGCACCCTGGCAGGCTTCGCCGAGCCGGGTGAGTCGGCCGAGGATTGCGTGCGCCGCGAGGTGATGGAAGAGGTGCAGGTCAAGGTTCGCAATATCCGCTACCTGGGCAGCCAGTGCTGGCCGTTCCCGCACTCGATGATGCTGGGTTTCCACGCCGAGTATGAAAGCGGCGAGATTGTGCCCCAGGCCGACGAGATCGAGGACGCGCAGTGGTTCAACGTGCATGAACTGCCGCCGCTGCCGGCGTCGCGGTCGATCGCGCGGTATTTGATCGACCACTACGCGGCGCAGCGCTTAGGGTTGGCTGAACCAGTGCTGCCAGGCTAGCCGCACGGTCAGCCCCAGCACCACGGTGATGAACACCGGGCGAATGAACTTCGCCCCACCACTGATGGCGCTGCGCGCGCCGAAGAAGGCGCCTACCATCAGGCAGGTGCCCATGCTCAGGCCGATCAGCCAGTCCACGCTGCCATTGATGATGAACACCGCCAGCGCCGCTGCGTTGCTGACGAAGTTCATGGTGCGCGCCACGCCGCTGGCGCGGACCAGGTCGATGGGGTACATCAGCATCGAACTGACCGTCCAGAACGCACCCGTGCCCGGGCCGGCCACGCCGTCGTAGAAGCCCAATGCCAGGCCCTGGGGGATCTGGCGTTTCTGCTTGATTGGCGCGTGGCTGTCCACCGGGCCCTTCGGCGTGCCGCCGAACAGCAGGTACAGGCCGCAGGCGAAGACGATCACCGGCAACATCTTGTTCAGCCATTCCGAGGGCATGTAGTGCGCCGCCACGGCGCCCAGCAGCGAGCCCACCAGCGTGAAGATGATGGCGGGCCACCATTCCTTCGGGTGGAACAGCTTGCGGCGGATGAAGGTGAAGCTGGCGGTGGCCGAGCCGAAGGTGGAGCTCAGCTTGTTGGTGCCCAGCACCAGGTGCGGCGGCAGGCCGGCGGTGAGCAGCGCAGGCGTGGTCAGCAGCCCGCCGCCACCGGCGATGGCATCGATGAAACCGGCCACGAAGGCGACGACGGCAAGAATGAGGAGGGTAGTGGGGTCGGTGCTCAGTTCGAAAGGCATGGCGCAGATCGTTGTTTTTGGCAGGGCGCGTATTTTAGCCCTTTGAGTCCCAAAAAGCTCGCTGGCAAGCCAGCTCCCACCTTTGTGGGAGCTGGCTTGCCAGCGAGCTTTAACAATCTGAAGCACAACCGATGTTTCCCGCACCGGGCACCTGTGGTTACCGTTGCCATTTTTCCCAAGGAGGCAATGGAATGCCTTGTTCAGTGATATTGCGCAAAGGCCGCTTTTCAGGAGAAGGGCAAATCTACGTCTTGACTACCAATACCTTTGACCGCGAAGCGTTCTTTACCGACTGGCGCGTGGGGCGACTGGTAGTGCGTGAACTGATGCGAACCGAGGAACAAGGCTGGCTGGATTCTTTGGCATGGGTGGTGATGCCGGACCATTTTCATTGGCTGGTTCAATTGCGTACGGGCAGTTTGGCGGCAGTCATGCGCAGGACCAAGTCACGATCAAGCCAGGCTGTAAATCGATTGCTGGGTCGCTCTGGGCAACTTTGGCAGCAGGGATTTCATGATCGGGCTATTCGCAAGGAGGAGGATTTGCTGGCTGTGGCACGGTACATCGTCCGAAATCCAGTGCGGGCGGGACTGGTCGGTCACGTTGGGGATTACCCCCTGTGGGATGCGGTGTGGGTTTAAGAGCTCGCTGGCAAGCCAGCTCCCACAAGGGTCAGTGCAATCCGCTGGTCTGTTGTGAATGGCTGGCTGACAGGATAGCTCTCTTACCAAGGGCCAGTGCAGCCTGCCAGTTTGATGTGAAGCGCTCGCTGGCAGTGCAGTCTGCCCATGTGGGAGCTAGCTTGCCAGCGAGCTGTTGGGGTCAGGACAGGAAACCGCCGTCCACGTTCAGCGCCACGCCGGTGGTGTAGCTGGAGGCGTCGCTGGCCAGGTACAGCACGGTGCCGGCCATCTCGCTGGGGGCGGCCACGCGCTTGAGCGGGATTTGCGCCAGGGCGGTGTTGAGGATGGCGTCGTTCTTCACTAGCGCCGAGGCGAACTTGGTGTCGGTGAGGCCCGGCAGCAGGGCGTTGCAGCGGATGCCGAACTGCGCGCACTCCTTGGCGAACACCTTGGTCATGTTGATGACCGCCGCCTTGGTGACCGAGTAGATGCCCTGGAACACGCCCGGCGACACGCCGTTGATGGACGCGACGTTGATGATGCTGCCGCCGCCGTGCTCGCGCATCAGCTTGCCGGCTTCCACCGACATGAAGAAGTAGCCGCGGATGTTCACGTCCACGGTCTTCTGGAACGCGCCCAGGTCGGTGTCCAGCACGTTGCAGAACTGCGGGTTGGTGGCGGCGTTGTTGACCAGGATGTCCAACCGGCCAAACTCTTCGCGGATGCGGCTGAACACCTGGCTGATCTGCTCCATTTCGCCGATGTGGCAGGCGATGGCAGTGGCCTTGCCGCCGTCGGCAACGATGGCGTCGGCCACCTGCTGGCAGCCGTCCAGCTTGCGGCTGGACACGATGACGTGGGCGCCCTGTTGGGCCAGCAGTTTGGCGATGGCCTCGCCGATGCCGCGGCTGGCGCCGGAAACGAAGGCGATCTTGCCGTCGAGGTCGAACAATTGCGTCTTGGACATCTCGGTTTCCTTACAGGGTGGAGTGCTTGATGACGTTCAGGCTCATCTGTTCCAGCAGCTTGTTCATGTGGATGAACTGGGCGAAGCGCTTGTCCTGGGTCTGGCCGTGGAAGAAGCGGTAGTAGATCTGCTGCACGATGCCGGCCAGGCGGAACAGGCCGTAGGTGTAGTAGAAATCGAAGTTGTCGATGCGGATGCCCGCGCGCTCGGCGTAATAGTCCACGAACTCGCGGCGGGTGAGCATGCCTGGCGCATGGCTGGGTTGGCGGCGCATCAGTTGCACCGGCGCCGGGTCGTCGGCCTGCACCCAGTAGGCCAGGGTGTTGCCCAGGTCCATCAGCGGGTCACCGAGGGTGGTCAGCTCCCAGTCCAGCACGCCGATGATCTGCATCGGGTCGCGGGCGTCGAGGATCACGTTGTCGAAGCGGTAGTCGTTGTGGACGATGGCCGGCTTGGCGTGGTCGGCCGGCTGCTTGTCGGCCAGCCAGGCTTTCACCGTGTCCCAGGCTGGCGCGTCGGGGGTGCGGGCCTTGTCGTAGCGGTCGCTCCAGCCGCTGATCTGCCGGGCCACGTAGCCCTCGGGCTTGCCCAGGTCGCCCAGGCCGCAGGCCTGGTAGTCCACCTGGTGCAGGTCGACGAACTTGTCGATGAAGCTGTGGCACAGGGCGCGGGTGCTGGTGGCGTCCAGGCCCAGCTCGGGCGGGATTTCCGAGCGCAGGATGATGCCTTCCACCCGCTCCATCACATAGAACTCGGCGCCGATCACCGACTCGTCGGTGCAATGCACGTAGGCCTTGGGGCAGTACGGGAACCCGGCGTTGAGCTGATTGAGGATGCGGTACTCGCGGCCCATGTCGTGGGCCGACTTGGCCTTGTGGCCGAAGGGTGGCCGGCGCAACACGAATTCCTGCCCGGGGTATTTCACCAGGTAGGTGAGGTTCGACGCGCCACCGGGGAACTGGCTGATCACGGGCGTGCCGGCAAGGCCGGGAATATGCGCCTTGAGGTAGGGGTCGATACGCGCGGCATCGAGCTCTTCGCCGCTGCGCACGGCAGTGGACTGGTCAGTTAGCGCCATGGTTATCCCTTTTGCTTATTCTGGAGGCGTCAGATCATTGAACAATCTAATGCGCGACAGGGCAGGGGACAAGGGGAGGACGGTGTTATAGGCGGGGGTGTTGCAGGGGGATCAACAGCGCGGATTGTAGATCCCCTGTAGCAGCGGCCGCCAGGCCGCGTCCAGCCTTCACGCGGTACATCAGCTGTACCGCGGAGCCTGGGACGCGGCCTGGCGGCCGCTGCTACGGGGAGCGTCTTAGTTCAGGCCCAGCTTGCCACGCAGGGTGGACAGGTCTTCGGCCAGGGTGTTGACCGGGCCGATCAGCGCCTTGCGGTCAGCATCCTTGACCTTGTCGTAGGTTTCGAAACCGCCATCCTTGGTCTTGTACTTGGCCAGGATCTTGTCCACGGTGGCGAAGTTCTTGTCGACCTTGCCCACGAAGGCTGCGTCTTTCTTGGAGACTTGCGGGCGGAACAGGTCGAAGATTTTCTTCGCGCCGTCAACGTTGCCCTGGAAGTCATACAGGTCGGTGTGGCTGTAACGGTCTTCCTCACCGGACACCTTGGTGGCGGCCACTTCTTCCATCAGTGCGGCAGCGCCGCCCACGACTTTCTCAGGCGGGAAGGTCAGGCCGGCGACGCGGGTCTGCAGGTCCTTGACGTCGGTGTTCAGCTTGTCAGCCAGGGCTTCCAGGCCTTTGGTGGTCTTTTCCGAGTACAGGCTGTACTCCAGGCGGTGGAAGCCGGTGAAGTCTTCGGCGGTCACGCCTTTCTCGTGGTCGTCGACACGGGAGTCGATCGAGGCGTCGAGGTCGCTGAACAGCTCGGCGATCGGCTCGATGGACTCATAGTGGACGCGAGTCGGGGCATACAGCTTCTTGGCTGTTTCCAGGTCGCCTTTCTTGATGGCGTCGGTGAACTTCTGGGTTTCGGCGCCCAGTTTGTCCAGCTCTTCGGTCACGTAGATCTTGTAGTCCGAGATCGGCTGAACCAGGTCCAGCGGGGAGTTGTCGGCGGCGAAGGCCGATACCGGTGCGTGGAGCAGGCCAAGGGACAGCAGCAAAGCGAGTGGCGACTTCTTCATGAAAGGATCCCCGATGGTGTCAAAGACTTAAGCGTTTTTGGTTTTGGTGGCTTGCAGCAGCGAACGACCGATGTAGTCCTGATCGTTTTTAACCCCCGGCAGGGTGAAGAAATAACCACCGCCCATAGGCTTGAGGTATTCCTCCAGAGGCTCGCCATTGAGGCGGGTCTGCACGGTGATGAAACCTTTTTCCAGGTTGGCCTGGTAGCAGATGAACAGCAGGCCCATGTCCAGCTGGCCGTTCTTGTTCACGCCGTTGGAATAGTTGAACGGGCGGCGCAGGATCAGGTTGGCCTGGGACTCGGGCGTGCGCGGGTTGGCCAGGCGAATGTGCGAGTCCAGGCGCGTGAGCTTGCCTTCCGGGTCCTTGTGGTAGTCGGGCACGTCGTGCTCGGTGGCGCCATCGAACGGCGCACCGGTGATTTTCTTGCGGCCGAAGATGCTTTCCTGTTCCTGCAGCGGAGTACGGTCCCAGCGCTCGACGAAGTTGCGGATCAGGCGCACGGCCTGGTAGCTGCCGTTGGCGGCCCAGGCCGGCTCTTCGCTGCCCGGTTGTACCCAGACAATGGCGTCCATGGCCTTGTTGTCGTTGGAATCGGGGTTGGCCGAGCCGTCACGGAAACCAAGGAAGTTGCGCGCGCTCTCGGCGGGGGCGTCAGCCTTCTTCGGTGCTTGTGCAGGCACGGTGCCTTCCTGCTTCCAGCGCACCAGCAGCAGGTCGGGCATGTTCTTGACGATGTCACGCAGGGCGTGGATGTTGGTGTCCGGCGTGTTGGAGCAGAACTGCAGGGTCAGGTCGCCGTGGCACAGGGCCGGCTCCAGGGCGTCGTTGGGGAAACCGACCATCTGGCTCAGGTGCTTGGGCTTGGCGTGTTCCAGGCCGAAGCGCTCGTCGAACAGCGAGGCACCCACCGAAACGGTGATGGTCAGGTTGTCCGGCGTCACCACCGGGCCGAGGATGCCCGAGTCCACGGGTGGCAGCTTGGCGTCCACCTGCTCGACTTCGCCGCCGGTCATCAGGAACTTGATGCGCGTGTCCAACAGCTTGAACAGGCGCTCCAGGTCCTTGTGGTCGCTGGCCAGCACGTCGAAGGCGACCATCATGCCGGCCGCCGGGCGCGGCGTGACGATGCCGCTCTGGTGCTGGCCATGGTAGTCGTGGCGGTCCTGGGTCTTGTCGCTTTTCGGCGCTTCGGCCACTTGCGCCTCGGCGGCCATGGCCGGGCAGCTCAGGGCGCTGCCGGCCAGGGCGACGCCAGCGGCGCCCATACCCATCAGGACGCGACGGCGTTGCGCGTCGACCGGGTTGTTGCTGTTCTTGATATCGCTCATCAGTGTCGTCGTCTGTTTTTACAGGGCCGAGAGGCCGAGGGCTGGATCGATTCCGTCGAGTGCGTCGGCCAGTGCCTTGGCCTTGTCGGCGATCTGCTTGCGCTGATCCGGGCCGACCTTGTCATACGAGAGGTAGCTGTCGCCGTCGCGCAGGCTGCCCAGCTGGCTGTCGAGGTCGGCTGCGGCTGCGTCGATCTTCACCAGCAGGTCGGCGGCGGACTTGGCCAGCACCGGGCGCAGCAGGTCGACCACTTTGCGCGCGCCGGCAAGGTTTGCCGCGAAACCGTTCAGGTCAGCGTGGCTGTAGCGCTCTTCCTCGCCGTTGGTGCGCACGTCGGCCAGGCTGTGCAGGTTGCGCGCAACAATCCCGACAAGCTGCTCTGGCGGCAGGTTCTGCGCCAGCAGTTGGGTTTTCAGCGCGGCGACGTCGGTGGCCAGTTTCTGTGCCACGGGCGCCAGGCCGTCGAGATTCTGCTGCTGGAACAGGCCGTATTCGATGCGGTGGAAACCGCCGAAGCCTGGGTCCTGCTCGCGTTTTTCGTAGTAGTCGGCGCGGGCGTTGATCGCGTTGTCCAGCTCGGAGAAGCGCTGGGCAGCGGCGGCCAGGCCTTGGTAGGCAACGCGTGCGGGCACATAGGCGGCGCGGGCGGCGGCCAGGTCACCGGCGCTGATGGCCTGGTTCAGGGCGTCGACGGCGCGTACCAGGGCGCTGCCTTGCAGGCTCAGGTACACGCGGAATTCGGACAGCGGGCCGACGAAGGCGACCATCGACGGCCGCGCCTTGGCGTTGGCCTCGGATTCGGCGGTAGGGGTGACCTTCAAGGTGCCGCGCGGGTTGCTCAACAGGCCGCAGGTAATGGCGTAGTCGCCGGGCGCCAGGTTGGCGTTGATCACCTGGCTCATGCCCGGGGTGATGTTCTCGCGTTCTTCCACCACCAGTACGCCGTCGAGGATTTCCCACTCCACCGCGCGCTCGGATTTGTTGACGATGCGGAAACTGGCGCGGCCGGCCGGAATGGTCAGGGCGTTCGGTTCGCAGCTGTGCGGGTGGATGTTGACGACGATTTCATCGTGGTTCGCCTGGCGCTTGCTGGAGGCCATTTGCGAGGCGTAGTAGAACAGTGCACCGGCGGCGACCATCACCACCACGGAGCCGGCCACGGCCGCGCGCAGGACGCGCGGCGACAGGCCTGGAGCTTGATTGGACATTGACTGGGTAAGCCTTAGGAGTGAGTAGCGGGGGCAGGCTTGCGAGCCACGGGGGCGCCAGCCGGCAGGAAGAACAGCACCAGGGCGAAGGCCAGGTAGATCAGGTAGGCGCCCAGGGTGCTCACGGTAGGAGCGTCCTGGTAGCCGAACATGCCGGCCAGTACCGAACCGACAGGGCCGTCCATCGGCAGGATGGCGCTGATGTCGAACACCACTTCCTGCAGCGAGTTCCACAGGCCGGCTTCATGCAGCGCCTGCACGGAGTTGGCCAGGATGCCGGCGGCCACCACCAGGATGAACAGGCCGGTCCAGCGGAAGAACGCCGACAGGTTCAGGCGCATGCTGCCGGTATAAATGCCGAAACCGATGGCCACGGCCAGGATCAGGCCCAGCAGCGCGCCCAGCGGTGCGCCGGGGCCTTCGCTTTGCTGGAACACGGCCAGCAGGAAGAATACGGTTTCCAGGCCTTCACGGGCGACGGCGAAGAACACCATGGCAATCAGGGCAATGACCTGGTTGTTGGAGTTGGCCAGGGCGCGGTCCATGGATTCATGCAGGGAATGCTTGATGGAGCGGGCCACCTTGCGCATCCAGAACACCATGGAGCTGAGGATGACTACGGCCACCAGGCCTACGGCGCCTTCGAACAGCTCTTGCTGCTTCTGCGGGAATTCGGCACTGACCAGTTCCAGGCCGCCGCCCACCAGCAGGGCGATGGCTGCTGCCAGGAACACGCCGATCCACACGGCAGGCATCCACTGACCGCGACCGGTCTGTTTCAGGTAACTGGCAATGATGCCAACGATGAGCGCGGCTTCAATCCCTTCGCGCAGCATGATCAAAAATGGAACCAGCACTTCGCACCACAATCTTAAGAAGGATGCTAACTTGTAACATAATGAGACTTATTATTGAATACAGGGGCCATCATTTTGGATAGTTTTCCCCGAAAATTTATCTCCGCAATTGGCAAAGCCCTTGCATTGAAATGCGCCCCGTAGCAGCTGCCGCGAGGCTGCGTCCGCTCTTTGTCGCGCCCTGAATATCGGGGTGAGGCGCTGGAGGGCGACGCAGCCTGCGGCAGCTGCTACGCGATTGTGGCAGGCAAAAAGAACCCGGCTATTGAGCCGGGTGCTTTTTTGTTACCAGAGATGTATCAGCCTGGAAACAGTTCGCTCAGCTTCATCGCCAGCATCATGTCGCCTTCGGCGCGCAGCTTGCCGCCCATGAATGCCTGCATGCCGTCGGTCTCGCCGCTGACGATGCCCTTCAGGGTTTCCTCGTCCATCACCAGGGTCACCTGGGCGTCAGGGTTTTCGCCCTGCAGCAGTTCGCAGGTCTTGTCCTTCACCACCAGCGAGAAGTTCTTGGTGTCGTCGATGCGGAAGCCGAAGACCAGGTCCAGGCCAGCGGCGGCGGACGGGTCGAATTTGGCCTGCATTGCTTCTTGGGCTTTCTCTAGGGTGCTCATGCTTCGATCCTTTTTCTCAATGGGGCTAACGACAGGTATTGCAGTGGGCCGGGCTCATCGGTAGGTGATGAACTCCGGCGCCTTCAGCAGTTGCAGGTGAGTGTGACTGTTGAAGGAAGCCAGGGCTACCTCGCGGCCGCGGAATTTCAGCTGGCTGAGCGAGGTGTTGACGATCTGCCAGTTCAGCTCGAAAGCCTGGGCGGCAGAGACGCCGGTAATCAGGTGCAGCAGGGCGGCGATGGTGCCGCCCGAGGTGAACACGGCGATGTTGGTGCCGCTGCCCGCCTGCTCCAGCAGGCGCTGCAGGCCCGCCTCGACGCGGGCGACGAAGGCGGCCCAGCTTTCGGTTTCCGGGGTGGGGTGCTGGCCGCCGTGCCAGCGGCCCATCAGCAACGCGAACAGGCGCTGGAATTCGCTGCGGTTGTGCGCCGCGTTGCGCAATATATGCAGCGCCTCGGGCTCGTCGGGCAGCAGGTCGGGCAGCAACGCGCGTATGACCGCCTCGGCGTCGAATTCGTTGAAGGCGGGGTCGGTTTCCACCGCCAGGTCGGCCACGCCCATGGCTTCCAGCGCCAGGTGCGCGGTGGCCTGCTGGCGCCGCAGGCTGCCGGCCACGCAGCGGTCCAGGTGCAGGCCGAGGTCGGCCAGGTGCGCGCCCAGGACCTGCGCCTGGCGCATGCCCAGCGGCGACAGCACGTCGTAGTCATCGGCGCCGAAGCTGGCCTGGCCATGTCGAATCAGATAGATGCTGCCCACGTCCGCGTCGTCCCGGTACGTTGAAAGTGCCTTGGAGGTTATGAGGATGCCGGGGGCCTGTCAATGAAAAAACATACGCTTGTTTGAATTGCCTGACATGACCTGTAAGTCACGCAGGCTGGTAGCCGCAGGGGCGCACCGGTATGCTGGAAGTCTGTCCTGGCCCTTCACTCACGAAGGGCGCAATGCACGTAAGGAGTCACCGTGGAGTTTCTCTCCGAGTACGCGAGTTTTCTCGCCAAGACCGTCACCCTGGTCCTGGCGATCATCGTGGTGTTGACCGCCATCGCCGCCCAGCGCGGCAAAGGGCGCCGCAAGACTGCCGGCCAGTTGCAGGTGAGCAAGCTCAACGATTTCTACAAGGGCCTGCGCGAGCGCCTGGAATCGACCCTGCTGGACAAGGACCAGCTCAAGGCCCTGCGCAAGCAGGAAGCCAAGGCTGAAAAGAAAGGCAAGAAGAAGGCCGAGGCCAGGCCGCGGGTGTTCGTGCTGGACTTCGACGGCGACATCAAGGCGTCGGCCACCGAGAGCCTGCGCCACGAGATCACCGCGCTGCTGACCCTGGCCACGGCCAAGGACGAAGTGGTGCTGCGCCTGGAAAGCGGCGGCGGCATGGTGCACAGCTATGGCTTGGCCAGCTCGCAGCTGGCGCGCATTCGCCAGGCCGGCGTGCCGCTGACCGTGTGCATCGACAAGGTCGCGGCCAGCGGCGGCTACATGATGGCGTGCATCGGCGAGAAGATCATCAGCGCGCCGTTCGCCATCCTCGGCTCGATTGGCGTGGTGGCGCAGTTGCCCAACGTCAACAAGCTGCTGAAGAAGCATGACATCGACTTTGAAGTGCTGACCGCCGGCGAGTACAAGCGCACCCTGACCGTGTTTGGCGAAAACACCGAGAAGGGCCGCGAGAAGTTCCAGGAAGACCTGGACATCACTCACCGCCTGTTCAAGAACTTCGTCGCCCGTTACCGCCCGCAGTTGCCGATTGACGAAGTGGCCACCGGCGAAGTCTGGCTGGGCGTGGCGGCGCTGGAAAAGCAACTGGTGGACGAGTTGAAGACCAGCGACGAATACCTGGCCGAACGCGCCAAGCAGGCCGAGGTGTTCCACCTGCACTACGCCGAGCGCAAAAGCCTGCAGGAACGCGTAGGCCTGGCGGCGAGCCATTCGGTAGAGCACGTGGCAGGGAAGGTGTGGGAGAAGGTCAGCCAGCAGCGGTTCTGGTAAGAGTCCGCTTGTGGTAAAGCCGGCCTTGGCCGCGATGTGCGCTTGCGGGCGTCATCGCGGCCAAGGCCGGCTCCTACCGGGGGTGTTTGAGGTGAGCCGCGACGGTACA